>CANQHY010000012.1 GCA_947623975.1 uncultured Bacilli bacterium | reverse complement strand
CGGCAAGTATAAGCTTAGGATTAGTAACTATGGCACGTGCCGCTGCTACTCTTTGCTTTTCTCCACCGCTCATTTGATAAGGATATTTTTCTAGTATATTAGTAATACCCAACTCTCTTGCAACTTTTTTTACCTTTTCTTCGATTAGAGAAGATTTTTCATTTTGAATAGAAAGAGCAAGAGCAATATTTTCATAAGCCGTTAGGGTGTCTAAAAGATTAAAGTCTTGAAAGATAAAACCTAACTCTTCCCTTCTAAATTTATTTAAATCATCTCCTTCGAGTTTCGTAATATCTTTTGAATCTAGATAAATTTTTCCTGATGTTACTTTATCAATTGTCGAAATTACGTTTAAAAGTGTAGTTTTCCCTGAGCCACTAGCACCCATTATGGCAACGAATTCACTTTTTTCTACCTCGAAAGATAAATTGTCGATAGCCTTCGTTAACGAAGAACGACTACCATAATATTTTTCAATTTTTTCTACTTTTAAAATATTTTCCATACTAATTCTCCTTTCGAAATAAAATATAGAGCAAACTTTCTTTTTTGTCGTCTTTTTAATGTTACAAAACCTTACAATTATGTAATCATTTTAGACGAAAATAATAATTATTTAGCGAAAAAGTAATCATTACTTTAGTGTAAACGCCTTCCTTAGATTCTATTTCTATTTTATGTCCTAATTTATTACAAAGATTCTTAGCAATGTATAATCCCATTCCCGTAGACGTGGATCTTCCTCTTCCGTTATTTCCTGTAAAAGTTTTATCGAAAACATATTTTATATCTTCATTTTTTATTCCTATTCCATTATCTTCAACAACTAAAACAATATTTTTATCTTTTTCTATTCCATATATTTTAATATAAGAGTCCTTAATATCCTTCTTGTACTTAATGCTGTTAGATATTATCTGTTCTAAAATAAATTCTAGCCATTTAGAGTCTGTCTCAACATAATAATCGATGTTTTCCACGATAAAATCAACTTTATTATCTAAAAGACTATTCATATTTTTAATTCCTTCAGCTTTTACTATCTTAGCTAAAGATACTTTCTTTATAAAATAATCTTTTTCTGAATATTCGCATCTTACATAATATAAAACTTTTTCCACACAATCTTCTAATTCTTTTAAAGTGCTTTTAGTTTTTTTATCAAATTTTCCACTGCCATTGTTAATTTTTAGAACGAGACTTGCAAGAGGATTTTTTACCTCATGTATCCACATTTCAATGTAATCTTTAAAGTTTTGCAATTGCTCTTCGTTCATTTTAACATTTTCAGCCATCGACTTATCAATTTCGTAAAGAGCTTGAAACAATAACTTCCCTTCATAAAAATCCGGCTTTTTAAGAGTCTCTAAAACTAAGTAACTCTTATCTAATTTTTCAATATTAGAAAAAAGATAATTATAAAAATTTTTCTTTCGTAAATAGTCAATTGCAAGTATTAATAAATAGGCCAAAAAAAGAATGATAGAAATTACTAAAATTAAAGAATTATCAACTTTAAAAGCATATAGCAAAAGAAGAATTACCAAATAACTAATTCCAAATATAATAACTGTATAAATTTTATCTTTTAAATATTTAGATAATTTCATGATAATATGTATCCTTCTTTTTTTCTTGTCACAATACAATCAGGGTATCCGACATCCTTAAGTTTTGCTCTTAATCTACTTATGTTTACTGTAAGAGCATTATCATTTATATATTCTTCATTATTCCACAAATCAGTCATTAGTTCATCTCTTG
This sequence comes from uncultured Bacilli bacterium, assembly GCA_947623975.1. Lineage (GTDB taxonomy): Bacteria > Bacillota_I > Bacilli_A > RF39 > UBA660 > RUG13868. Next base: position 15,897 of record CANQHY010000012.1, on the reverse strand, counting down.
TTACAATTCTATTTTGATTATTTAAAAGATAACTAAAAATAATCATCTCATTTTTGGTAAGTATTACTTCTTTATCATCCTTGTTCAGGATTCCTTTTTGTAAATTTATTTTTAAATCTTTATAGTAAATAATATTAGTGTTAACATCTACTCTTTTTAAAACAGCTCCAATTCTTAAAAGAAGAATGTTGGGATTATATGGTTTTGTAATGTAGTCATCTGCTCCATAGGATATCGCTAAAACCTCATCAGATTCGCTATTTTTACTAGTTACCATAATAACAGGAATATTAGAGTTAGCTCTTAAGTTTTTAAGTAAAAGTTGCCCATTAATATAAGGAATATTTATATCTAAAAGTATTAAATCAGGATTATTTTTTAAAATTTCTTCTAAAGCATTTTCAAAATCTTCCAAGATAATAGCCATATAACCGCTATTATCAAGTAGTTCTTTTAATTCTCTACAGGTTGTTACATCATCTTCTACTATCATTATTCTCTTCAAAAAAGTCACCACATTTCTAATAATTATTATACCATTTAGAATTATTATTTAACCTTACATTTTAGTAATAGAAAAAGATAGAGATAATCTATCTTTATATAACATTATTTTTCAAATCTTACTGTAATATTGCCATCTTCTAAATTAGAAAGATTAGGAATATTTCCTATTTTGGTATAAGAATAATTTGTAGAAAACGTCTTGTAGAAAAGAACCAGGCAATTATCTTCATAGATCATTAAATCACCCTTTTTTATTTCCTCTTTTTTTTCTTTAAGAGTTGGTAATTTAGTATCTAAATAATAATACTTTTCATTTCCGTTCAACTCTTGCATATTTATCTCTAACGGTAATAAAGAGATAAAAGCTTTTGCTGTTTCATTATCATCTAAAGTAATATTGTATACTTTATCTTTTATTGTAATTTTAATATCTAAGCCCATTGTATCCTCCAAATTATCTAGTTCTAAATTATTAATATTATGGCTATTACAACCACTTAAAATAAAGATTAATACTAAAAGAATTAAAAAGGCACATTTTTTAAAATTAATTGTTTTTATCATCATTATCCTCTAAATCAATTTTTTTAAGATACGTAAGGATTTTTTTCTCATTTTCTAAAATTTTATCGATATTATCGTGAAGTTGTTCTAGAATTAATTCACTTTTTAGGTCAGTATGATAGTCGTTTTTATTTCTAATTGAATCTTTTTTTGCCTGTCTATTCTGACTCATCATAATGATTGGTGCTTGTAAGGCTGCAAGACAAGAAAGTAATAAATTAAGTAAGATAAAAGGATAAGGATCTATTGCCGAACTAGCCAATATAACACCATTTAAAATAATCCAAAATATTAAGAAAAGGCTAAAACAAATAATAAAAGTCCAACTACCTGCTACCTCTGATAATTTATCTGCTACTCTATCGCCTAAACTCATTTTAGCATCATTTTCTTTATCTACGTCTACCGTAATAGGACTATTTACCAATAAATCAATTATTTCTTCTTCATCTTTTTCACCTAAGTCTTGATTAAGTAACATCTTTACAATTTCTTTTTTCTTTTTCTCCATTCTAAATCACCTAAACTTTATTATATAATCTAAAAAATATTTTATCATATATGCCTATAAAATATTACTTACTTTTTTCTGTAAATTTATGACTTTCTTTTACTAACTTTATTATTTCTTTATCACTTAACGTATCATCTAGTAATATTGTAATCCAATTTTCTTTATTCATGTGATAAGCTCTATAATAACCGTCTTTAGTTAATAATTCTTTTATTTTTTCTTTATCTAATTTTATATTTAATATCTCAACCTCTTCTTCTCCTTTAGCAATTTTATCTTTTTTAATATTCATAATAAGACCATACCATTTATTATTAACAGGATTTCTAAAGACGCCACTACCAGATAAATCTTCCCAAGGAAATTGGGGCAGATCGCCATATTCTTTTTCTATTAGACATGATATTCTATTAGCCTGATTACTAATAAAATAATTGGTACTTGTACAATTCTTTTTAATTTCTTCTAAAAATTTTTTAAATTCTTCTTTTATTAAATTTACAAATTCGCCATTTTGACTTTGAACTCTAAAATTGGTATATTGACAATCAAAAGCTAAATCAAAAACTCTACCTGTTACTCTCTTATTAAAATCTATAAAAACGTCTATTCTAAAAGTATCATTCAGTATTTTTTTGCTTATAGAATAATAGTCTTTTTCTTTTTTAAAACCAAAAGGTATTAATTTATTAAAATCTATTACAGCTCTTTTAAATATTTCATCTTCAATATTCATTATTAACACCTCGTTTTTATTTTACCACTTTAATAGTAAGAAAAGAACAAACCAATTAAGATTTGTTCATATTCTCTATTTCTGCAATATAATTTACTTACTCGTCTATACTTTTTTTCTCAAGACGAAAAGATTTTGAAATTATATTTCTTAGTTCTTTATCATCAGCTTTTCTTATTTTATCGAAATCAACTTTTGTATAAAAAACATTTTCGCTATTATAGGGAAGTCTTTTTAAGGATCTTGTTGTATGAATAGTTAAATCTGTTCTCTCACTAGAATCTTTTTTCTTTAAATAAACTCCTTTTAGGCTACATTTGACATTTACAAAAATTATTTTATTTTCAGTGTCATCTTTAAATGATGTTACTAGATACGACATATCAAACCCTGGGCACTCGTCTTCATAAACAAAATTCAAATTGCCATCAAAAATTTCTTCGTCCTGGGTAATATACATTCTATCTTTATCGTAATCTTGCTTTAGAAAATTAATGTTTACTAGGAATAGACACAAGAAATACCAAATTATAATAGCTAAAACTCCCATAAATATATATCTTGTTTTTAGATAAGTTTTATTTCTCTTTTCCACTTTAGATACGACATTTATAATGTTTTCCTCTAGTTTTTCACCATATTCCGACTCACTTAGTTTCTCTCCACTCATAAGTTCGTTGATAGTAATATCCAGCTCATCACAAATAGGTTTAAAAAGCGATAAATCCGGCATGTTTTTGCCATTTTCCCAGTTACTTACAGAGCGATCAGTAACATTTAATTTTTCGGCTAATTGTTGTTGTGTTAATTTCTTTTTCTTTCTTGCTTCTTGAATAAAATTTCCTATTTTTTCTTGATTCATAATCTCTCCTTTCACACTAAATTTTATAATGTAAAAGTACTAACTACCAGGAAACGAAACTTGAATATCCGCATATTTTATAGAAATTATATTTCTTATCTTTATTTTTTTAATATAGCATCTATAGGTTTCATTCTAGAAATCCTGTTAATTGGAATAATACTTGCCACAATTACTACGACAAATACTAGCACGAATATCATGACAAACTGTCTTACTCCTAAAATAAATGGTGTTAGAATCAAACTTGCTTCATCCATAATAAGAATATTTAAAGCGTTTGTAACGACTATTAACAAGATTGATGTAATAACAGCAGAAATTAGTGCTAATGCAATTCCCTCCCAAAGGAAAATCTTAACTATATCATTGGTTTTAGCACCAAGTGCTCTTAAGACACCAATTTCTTTTTTACGATATGTAATACTAGTTATTACAAAGTTACTAATTAGAAAAATTGTAAATACTAATAAAACGATACTTATATATAGTCCTACTTTTTTGAAGACATTGATAATTCCCATTAAATTTAATACTTCCATACTATAAGTTGTAGCAGCAGATAAAGTATCTTTGTATGAAAAATCACTTAAAATTTTTCTTGTTTCAGCTTCATTTTTTATTGGCACCAATAAGGAATTATTAACGACGGTCTTTCTCTTATATTCCTCTAGCATTCCTCCGCCAAAATAGTGATTATAATTAGAATTGTCACTATAACCTATTAGTCCAACAACTTTGAAAGAATCATATGAGAAATCAGGATCACTAGATCTTCCATCTCGACCTGTCCAAATTTTTAGAGAAAGATTTTTTCCAATAAGGTCATATTCCTTAATATAATTGGCAAAGAATAATTTTTCTAAGTTTTCTTTTGTATCCTCACCTGAATGTTTTTCTAAATAATTATTTAACGCTGTTGAATAACCATTATAAAGATCTAATCCCATTATATTGACTACTACTTCATCATCTTTTAAGGAAGATGTCTTCTTCCACTCTTTACCATCGAAATACTCTAAATTTCCATTAAGAATAGCAGGACCAATATAAAGACCATCTTCTAGGAAATCTACTTCTTTCATTTCCAATTTGTATTGATTATTGGCATTTAATTCGTCATTTTCTTCAAATTCTATATTATCTATAAAATTAGTATTAACATATATTTTGTTATAAACATTTACACTTTTTAACGTTAGTTCATCGTATAACTGTGATTGCTCTTTAGTAAAATTATCAAATTCTGTATCACTCATAAAACGATACTTATCTAAATCATAATCGATAACTCCTACTATTTTTACTTTTCCTTTTGAGCCAAAATAGAAGGTCTTATTTGAATTTACTAATTCTTCATAATTTTTTGGCATATAGTAACCACTAGAAAATTCTCCTAAATCTTCGTATACTCTAGCACCAGCGTAGATAATTTGATCAGCAAGATAACTAGATATAACAATTTCATCACTTGCTTTAGGCTCTCTTCCAATAATATCTTCATTTATAATACTTTTAATATTATAGGCTTCTACAATTTCAGGATAAAGCGAAGCAAGAAAATAATTATTATTATAAATTTTACTCGTATCAAGTCTTAATAAATCTGTAGCAGACATTGAGGTAAAAGCATCTTGAATTTCGTAGACTTTATACGCATCAGAGTTAAGCCTTTTATTAATTTCTTTTATATCTTCTTCCTTTAGTTCTAACTTATCTTTATTGTTATAGCCATCACCATAATATTTGTATTTTTCAATTTGAACGAACTCTTCATTTTTATCTATTAATAATTTAGCGTGGGCTTTTTCTAAATTATAACTAGAAAGCGTATCCATCATACTTAAAAACAAAAGCGTACAAGCGGTTAAGAAAACAGTAAAAATAAGTTTTAGTTTTTTATGTTTAAGAGATCCCACACCTAGCTTAAAACTTTTATCAGTTGGTAAATTAGATTTAATTGTTTTGTACTCGTTTGTCTTTTTAGAATTGTTACTAGGTTTTGTATCACTTACTACTGTACCATCTTTAATCTCTATTATTCTATCAGCATATTTTTGTGAAGATTCAACATCGTGAGAAACCACTATAACCAATTTTTCACGGCTTATTTCTTTTAGTAAATCCATAACTTGACGACTAGTTTTACTATCTAAGTTTCCTGTTGGTTCATCCGCCAAAATAATTTTAGGATCTTTGATAAGAGCTCTTGCTATAGCTACTCTTTGTTTTTGTCCACCTGATAGTTCGTTTACTTTTCGATGTTTTAAATTAGTTAATTCCAATCTTTCTAATAAATCTTCGATAGTTTTTTCGTCTTTATTTTTCTTTTGCAATTCTAAAGCAAGTACAATATTATCATAGACATCATAATCTTCTAGGATATTAAATTCTTGAAAAACAAAGCCAACATAAGTATTACGATAAGAATCAAAGTCACAACTTTTGAAATCCTTACTACTTTTCCCTAATATTAACATCTCACCAGAATCATAATTATCAAGTCCACCAAGAATATTTAGTAAAGTAGATTTTCCGCTTCCACTCTTACCAAGAATAAAAGTCATGCCACAATCATCGAAAGATAGCGAAACATCTTTTAAAGCTTTGGTATCAGCACCTTTTTTAGATTTATATGTTTTACTTATATTTTTTAACTCTATCATAAACTGCTCCTTCTAATTATCCATATAATAAGTATATCATAATACATAATATTATTTTATAGAAATAATTTACCTTAATTATCAATTCAAATTTACAAATATTTTTCTACAAACTTTATAAATTCATTTATTAAATTACTAGTTTTACTATTTGCTATTATATTTTTTGCCAGAGTAATATTATCAGTAATAATATTGTCGACATTATAATCTATCATCTTTTTAATATTTTCATCGGTATTAACTGTCCAAGCATATAACTCTTTTCCATTGTTATGAATTTTATTTACAATGTACTTATTTATATTACTAGCCTCAATACTAAAAGAATCAGCTTTATCTAACAAAATTACATCGCCAACAGCTATGCTCATAACAAAGACTGTTTTAATATCTTTATCATATTTTTTAGCTTCTTCCAAAACACTATAAACTTGTGATGTTAAAACGCAATAGTCTTCATATTCATATTTTTTAATAATATCTATAACCATCTTTTCAAAGTCTTTTTCTTTTCCCACTGGCTTTAATTCAACATTTAATTTCATATTATTTTCGCTAGCCCATTTAACAACATCTTCAAATAAAGGAATTCTTTCATCTTTAAATTCTTTATCAAAAAAACTACCAGCATCAAGTTTTGCTATCTCGCTATAATTCATATCAATAATATTTTTATTTACACCAGTTACACGTAATAAATTTGTATCATGCGATACTACTATTTTTCCATCTTTAGTCTGTTGAACATCCAACTCTACCCAATCAGCTCCTAGCTTTTTAGCACCGACAAAAGCACTCATCGTATTTTCAGGATAATCAGCCGATGCTCCCCTGTGAGCAGTCACCTCAATATTTCTTGCGAACTCGACATTTAAGTTGTACTTTCCTTTATATAGCCCATAAGTAAATATTGTCCCTAAAATAATACTTATAACGCCAAAAGCAATAGATATTTTCTTTAATAAGAATTTACGCTTATTATTCTTTTTACTATCTTCAAATTGAATTTGTTTTATTTCTTCTTTTTTTGAAGCCTTATGGAAATAATACATTACACTTATAGTGGCATAACTTATAGGTGTAGCTAGCAAAGTTATAAATATAAAAGATAATGCTATAAAAATCCAAATTATAACAGATACAATACTTTTTAAGAAAAGGTGTTCACCAAATATCTTGTTAAACAATAGAATAAGGAAAAGGCCTATCATAATATAAAGACAATATATAACAAAGATAACCAGTTGTACTAATACCAATGTCAAAATATCTTTTATATGATTTTTCTTACTTAAATTCTTACTTTTTTCTCTTGCTTCTTTAAAACTTACATTTTCTAGAACAAAATAATGTAATGAATAAATCCACCTTAAAAGAATAACAACTAAAAATAATAATAAGCAGGCGAACAATCCCAGAAGGAACTTATTCTTTACTATAAAATCCATAATAAATTCTGGTATTTTAACAGTGGCAATAAAACTAGATGAAATTCCTATATTTAAAAAAGGGATTAAAAATAGAACCATAAAAGCTAGTGAAATATTTTTTATACTAAAAATTTTTCGGCATTTATTTAGAGAAATTTGAATTGCATCCATAATTTTTATTTTCTTTTTCTGATAGGAACTGTCTAATATAACGATAATTGTCGTTATGTCAAACATTGCATATATCATCATTAAAAGCAACAATATTATTATCATTACAATTGTCAGTGGCTTTAAAAGAAAAGGTACAACATTTTCTATAGTAATGTAATTATAGCCAGTAATTTTCATAATCAAAGTAAAACTTTTTAAGAAAATTGGGGAAAAAAACATTAAGCTTAATATTTTAAATATCAATTCAAAACCTACTAGAGAAAAAATATTATATTTTAAAGTCTCTAATACTTTTCCTACTTTTTTCATAAGTACTCCTATTTTTTATTTTTTTAATTCTAATCCATCTTTAAAGGCGTTACCTACCCTTTCTGATACACGGTAATAGCCATTGGTGTATGAATCAAAAGCAATCGCATCTAATTTAGAAATATCTACCTTACCTTCTGTCATCACGCTTTCTTCACAAGATACATTTACTACCTTACCTACGACACCATAACTATATTCATCACTTTGAAATTCTAATAATTCACATTCCATGCATATAGGAAATTCATTAACAATTGGGGCATCGACATGCTCTGATTTAACAGCTGTTAGCCCACTATTTGCAAATTTATTAAGAGTAGTATTTGCTGAGGTCACTCCAAAATAATCAGCTTGCCTTACATGTTTAACATCGGCAATACTTACAGTAAAAGCTTTTCTTTTTTTTATGTTTTTAACTGTTTTGTGACTGGAAGATAAATTTAATAAAACTAAATCTCTATCCAACATTGTTCCCCAAGCTGCATTCATTACATCTGGACTATTATCATCATTATATGTTGCAATCATTAAAACAGGCATTGGAAATATAGCTTCCTTAATTTCAATATTTTTTTTCATATCTATTTCTCCTTCTATTTCATTATAACACTAGTTATATTTTTTTGACTAATAAACAAGCTTAAGTTATTATTATATTGAAAATACTTTTAAGATGGGAGAAAGCAAAATGAAAGCAAATGATATAAGCTTTAAAAATGAACAGTTAAATGCTAAATTTAATTTTCGAGTAGGAGCTTTAATTACAAATAAAGATAAAATATTATTACAAAAAAGTGATGATAATGATTATTACTCTCTTATTGGAGGAAGAGTCTCTTTTTTTGAAAACACTGAGGAAGCACTAATTAGAGAAATATATGAGGAATCTGGTGTTTTAATTTCACCTTTGGAAATAAAATTAATAGATGTAGTTGAAAATTTCTTCGTTCACAATGCAATTAAATTTCACGAATTATTGTTTATATATAAAATTGAAGGCAATACTAAATTAACTGCAATGAATAATTTTAAAACCAAAGACAAGGAAAAATCGGTAAATACGTGGATAAATATTGATGATTTGAATAAATATAAAGTTTTACCAGATATAATAAAAGATATTATCAATGAAGATACAATGAGTCACGATATAATAAATAACTATTAAAAAAGAGCTATCAAGTATTTTGATAGTCTTTATTTATTTATCCTTTTAATATATTCACAAATTATTTCCGCAGTTTTCTCTTTGCCAATACTAGAATCAATGCATAAATCATAATTTTCTAAAGTTTTCCACTTTTGTTCAGAAATCATTTCATAATAACTAGCCCTATTTTTATCGGATTTTTCAATGTTCTTTTTAGCATTTACTAAAGAGTCATTATACATCTCCATAACTTTTTTTATGCGATATTCCATTGGAGCATAGATAAATACTTTTACTAAATTTGAATTGTTTCTTAAAACATAATCAGCAGCCCTTCCAACAATTACACAAGAACCTTTGTTAGCAATCATTTTTATTACTTTTTCTTGAGCTTCAATAGCATACTTAACAGGTGATGTCGTTAGGTATAAATCATGTAAAACATTTTTACTTTTGTTAATATTCGAAACAAATTCTTTATCTAAGCCACTTTCTTTAGCGGCAAGAGCTGTCATTTCCTTATAGTAATACGGAATATTTAACTTTTTAGCAAGTATTTCTCCAATAGCCTTACCTTGACTGCCATGAGTTCTTGAAATAGTAATAATTACACCCGGTTTAGACTGTTTTAAATAAACCTCTTGATTATTATTACGTTCTGTATCGAGATTTCTAAAAAACTTAAAAATTAAGATAACAGTAACAATAATTCCTAAAATATCCGCGATTGGTCCTGCAATTAAGACACCTTTTATACCAAAATATTTAGGAAGTATGATAACTAATGGAACAAAAAACAATATATCTCTTGCCAAAGATACTATAGCGGACTTTAATGGTTCACCTACTGCTTGAAAAAAGATTGAACACATTTTGATTAAACAGGTCAATGTGACAAGCATCAAAAACAATCTAAATGTTAAAGTAGCAAACTCCATATATATCTCTTCGTTTGAACCAAAAATACTAATAATTATATTAGGATATAATTCAAATATAAATGTAGCAATTATTCCAACAATTATTGATATAATTGTTACTTTTTTAAAAGTTTCCTTTACTCTTGCAATATTTTTAGCACCATAATTGTAACCCAATATTGGTTGAGCTCCTAGAATAATTCCTACGATTATGTTTATAACAATAGAAAATACTTTCATTGTTATACCAATAACAGCAATAGGAATATCACTGCCATATTTACTAGATGCACCATATTTAGCAAGCATTATATTGCAAACTAAAGATATAATAACAATACTCATCTGAGTTATAAAAGTTGATATACCTAATTTAACTACATTTTTGAAAACTGTAAAATTAATTTTAAAACTATCCTTACATAACTTAAAAGTCTTAGTTCTCGTATAATAAACAATTGAAACAACTAAGGATGCAATTTGTCCTATAACAGTAGCATAAGCAGCACCTTTAATGCCCAAATTAAAATTAAAAATAAATATTGGATCTAAAATAATATTTATAACAGCACCAATAGCAGTAGCAGCCATCGAAAATTTTGGCGATCCATCAGCCCTAATTACCGCATTCATACTATTGCCAAGCATATAAACAGGTATTGCCGCAAGAATAATCACATAATAATCTCTTGCAAGAAAAATACTTTTGTCGCTTGCTCCAAATAAATATAACAATTGATCTTTAAAAACAAATCCTAAAATAAGAAATAAAATACTAATAATAAAAGTTATTAATATACTATTTCCAATAGATTTATCTATATTTTTTATATCCTTTCTTCCTTGACACAATGACAGATAGGCTGCTGCTCCATCACCAAAACACCAAGCAAATGCTACAGCAATTATTGTTATAGGATAAACTACCCCAGTGGCAGCGTTACCTAAATACCCAAGATTACTATTACCAATGAAAGTTTGATCTACTATATTGTATAAAGAACTAATAAGTAATGACAAAATACATGGTATAGAAAATTTAAAAAGTAGTTTAGATATTTTTTCTTCGCCTAAAAACTTGTTACTTTCTTGATTTTCCAATTTAAAAGCCTCCTTTACTTTATGGTAAATCTATCTATCCAGTTAATTCGCATAAAAAAACAATGCCTAAAAACGGTCTTGTTTTTACGCATTGTTTGCTGGATCAGACTAAATAATTATATAATTCTTTTTTCTTTTTTTCAAACTTTTTTTTGAATTTTTTTTCTTATTTTTTAGCAAAAATTAATTTACTATTTGAATAAATTCATTAAGACTAGTATAGCTATATATTGGATATCTTCCTATTTGATATGGGTCATCGCTTTGTCTTGCTTTTTCATTTCCTCCAGCAAAAGCAATTTTAAATCCCGCTTCTTTAGCAGCACTTCTTACTTTTTCATTATGAGCATAAAAAGGATAGCATAAAGCGGTATCTTCACCATCTAAAGCCTCTATTGATTTATGGAAATCATCTAATAATTCATCTTTAGTTTTGTATAATGCTTCACCATAGTAATTATGAATATTATTTCCATGTGACTGAATTTCTAAGTTATCACTTAGATAATTAGCTTTAGGCCACCAACCAGTAATTAAAAATAAGGTTCCGTGTAAATCGTATTTTTTAAGTAACCATGGCAAATAAGTATTAGTTCCCATGGCACCATCATCAATAGTTATAACAGCCGTCTTTTTAGGTAGTTGAATTTTTCTTTCCATCCATAATGCCATATCTTTCATACTGGCAGTATAAAAATTATTATCTTTCAAATATTTTAGTTGTGCATCAAAATCACTTGTATCAAGGCAAATAATTTCTGGGCAATAATCACCTTTCGCCTTATCATAGAAAAAATGATAATTAAGTACGGCAATATCGCTTGCTATATCAATATTTTTTTTATTTTCAACCAATTTTTCGACATCTTCTTTTTTTATTTTTAACAATTTATTGTCGAATTCTACTTGATAATAATCATCTTCATTTATTATAATTGGCAAAGTAAAAGAGGTATCAATTGTATAAACTAAATTATCTCCATCATAAAATTTTGTAGGATTTTTAGTTACGACATCATTATCGAAGACAACGTAATTTTTATAATAATCATCGATATTAAATCCTTCTATTTTTTCAACATCATTATAATAAACATAATAATTGCTATTTTTTAATTTAAAATATTTATTATCAAGCGTTAATTCATCAATATTTTCAAGTTCTAATTTAACTCCATCTTCGATTTTTCCTATTTCTTTATAGTCGTTTTCCTCTAGTTCATAAAGTTTAGAATTAGCTTTACTAACTACATAATTATTGTAATTTTCTTTTATTGTATTAAGAGTACGCGCCTCTTCTTTTCTAATATTTTCAAGTCTTATTTTTTCTTTTTTTTCATCATCGTATTTTTTATATATAAATACACCAGCCAATCCCGAAATAATTAACACTAAAGATAGTACAATAATAATTTTTTTCCTTTTTTTAACAATCTTCCTCATATAACGAACCCAAAATAATAACTAATCTCTTATTAATCCTTTCCCATTTCTGTTTTAATTATATACCTTTTATTAATAAAATACGGCAATATAGGTATTTATTTTTAAAATAATTGGTCAATTTTATTTTACGACATCATCTACATTTTTTTTAATTCAAATTCATTTAATGATTTTACATTTTTATACAAATATATTTACTTTTTTCTTAATAGAAATGTAAATCTATTGGTGTTAAAACTAATTGTTATAATAAAACTTGTCAGTGATAATTTAACAAATTAATTTTCTAATAACCCTTCTCGTATAGAATCTAAAAGCTTATCGGCATCTTTTATTTCTTTTTTTAAGTAACAATCTATAACGTACTTAGTATCTATTAAAACAAGAGCAACCTTTTTATGCAAAAAAGAATCAGTTGTATTTCTTGCCCTACTTTCAGCGTAGCCAAGATAGACAATATCAGAACGATAATTAAATCTATTATCATTTTTATTATAAGGAACAACGAAAGCATTGTATATTTTATTAATGTCATACTCTAAAGGTTTATCAAAATTATTAGGATTACTACAATAATCACCATAAGTTATCTGCTTATCAATATCTTCGGCACCAGGTAATTTCCCATTATTAATAACTCCATATTTATAATATTTAGAATCAATTATGAATAATTCTCTATTCTTTTTATTTTTAATTACAGTATCAGGGCTCATGTGAATAGTTGAAACTTTTTCGGGCAAACCATTCCAAGTTAACTCTGGTCGATAATTTTCTATTAAATCGTTTCCAAAGACAGAATCAATCATTTTTTCCCAAGCATGGTTGTAATTTAGTGTTAAAATATTACTTATTTTTTCAAATGAGTTATCATTAACTTTACTTTTTATAATAGCAATCATGTTACTAATTAAAGTTTTTTTCTTGTCGCTAAAAGATCTTCTCAATTCTTCATCTAAAATGCTCAAGTAATAGTTTTTATTTTTATCGTTGTATTTAAAATTAACTTTTTCTATATTACCAAATAACCACCCTATTTGTTCAATGCTGTGATTAATACATAAAGCATGTATTTCTGTAATAATGTTATCTACTACCAAATCCTTTTCGACATACGGATCCAAATAGATTGCCCCCTGTTTAGAATATATTGGGACTGTAGAAAAAGTTCTTTTCCAATTGACCTTTCCCGTTTGCGACCTAATATATCTTTTTTCTTTTACGTTATATAACCCATTATTAATATAATCATTTAGTATCCACAAATAGGAATAAATTGGAAAATTTGTGGCATTGCCTGTTTTTCTAGTAAAATCATTTTCACTATCTATCTCTTTTGTTAAAGAAAGCGTAAAAAGTAAATCTATAACAGCTTTTCTTTGCAAATTTACCTCTGTATCTAGTGGTATATCATACCCTAAAGGAAAGTAAATATCTATACCATCTTCAGAAAATTTTATACCAACTCTATTATAATCATCTTCGAGACAACTTTTACAATGCCATGCCTTATTAGAATTATTCATTATTATCATCTTCTACGGATTCATCAAAAATACCATTAAAGACCTTCAAATTTTCTGTTTTAAAGGCCAATAATAAGTTATCTAATGTTCTGTATTTAGGATTAAACCAAGCTTCGTGATTCAATTTAGTAACATCTTCCCATAAATACATAAGGACTTTCTCTGCGAATGATTTCTTGGCAGTCGAAACAACATCAACATCTTCAATTTTACTTTTTTCAACTAAGTCATTTAATCCTACAAAATATTTACCGATTTGTTTGTCTTCAGCATTGACACCATAAGAATTCTTTTCGAATATCTTGGAATTAATCTTATCAATAAAATCTTTCCATGTTACGCTATTTGAACCAGGTATCAACATTGATTTTAATTTTGTATCATAATCACTATTATCAAATTCGTTACTTATTTTTTCTAGTTTCCATCTTCTCTTAAAAGCTGTATCTAGTATATAAACATTCTGATCACTAGTATTCATCGTAGCCATAATAGATAAATTAGAAGGTATTATTATTTTATTTAAGATGTATCCATTTTTACTAAAATACTCAGTAATTAAATCATTAGTTATATCAAATTCGCTATTACCATCATCATCTCTATCTAACAATTGAAAGATATCACCAAAAATCGCCGAAGCATTTCCTCTATTTATTTCTTCGATGACCAAGGCATATTTTTTAGTAGGGTTTAGCATAGCTTCAAATAAAATCGACGTAAAATAACCAGGTTTAATAACATAATTTATTCTACCATCATCATCAATTTTAGGAACTATCTGCCCAACAAATTCTCCATTTGTATAATCAGGATAAAAAGTTGTTCTAATCATTTCAAAATTCTCGTCTTTACAACGCTTTCTGATTTTGAAACTTTTTCCACAGCCAGGAGCTCCATAATAAATATAATTATTACCACCCTTTACTCTACCGGTATTATCAATTTCTTTCAAGTTTCTATTAGTTTTATTAACATACTCTACTACTTTTGGAACATCATTGAGTTTAACAAATTTACTTATACGTAAGGCCTTACTAAGTTCAACATCTAAGTTAGAAGCTGGAATGTTAGAATACTCATATATCTTTTTGTAATCGTAATTATTCTTTTCAATTAATTTAGCAAATTCAATTCCAAATAGATATAAGGATGCTATCTTTGTCTTTTCAGCTGCATTATTATATCTTTCCCCCAATATCCTTCCTAATTCTTCTTCAGAATAATTATTAAAGAATTCTATATTAGCTAATCCTGAGGCAATTTTTTTATATCTTACATCACTCTGTTTATCTAAAAACTCTACAACATCATCCAACTTTTGTCCACTATAAATTCCTTTGTTATCAAAAGAACTATCACTAGAAATCAATCCATAATAATCAAGTACAACGGAACATAGTTTACCAGTATCAGCATAGTTATCACCGAAATATTCATTATCAATATTTATGATAGACTTCCCATCTATAAGATAATTTCTTAATACATACGAAACATACTCTCCTTCAAAAGGAAATTTGTCTAAAGTATAATTTTCATTTTCCAATCTTGGTAAATTTAAATTCATATTATCTAACTCCTTTTCACTATATAATTATTTAAATTTTCTATAACATAATCAAAATCAAAATAATCTAAATAAGCATTTTTCTTGGGATATCTCGTTTTAGTTCCTTTAATATTTACAGAAATCATCTCAGGACTATAAGTCTTGTTTTTATCAAAAGTAAATTCTCTAGTAACCCAAGGTTCATGATTGATAAAATTAAGTACATTTATAATATATTGAGTATTTTGTTTAGACCACTGATCTTGTATATCTTTATTTCTTATACTTACATTTAATTGTGATAAACGATTGTAAATATAGGTAATATATCTTCTTTTTTCGGTATCTAAATTCGTATTACAAAAAGCAAGATAATAATCATAACAACCAGAATTTTTGATGGTAAAGTAACATAATAGATATACAAATATATA
>CANQHY010000011.1 GCA_947623975.1 uncultured Bacilli bacterium | reverse complement strand
GTTTTAATACCATTTGAAATGACATAGATCTAAAACCTCAAAATATTTTTAGATCTAATAAATTACATAGAGTTAATTCGTCATTAAATGGCATAAATCTATATCACTTTAAATTATAACATAAATTCTTCTAAATTATCGTCTATAATTAATTTTTTTTCATGATCTAGTGTTGGTCCATAACTTTGATTGTCAATTAAAATAATACTAATATTATTATATATTGCATATTTATAAAATTCATTCAATTCTTCTTTTGATAAATACTGCTTTAAATTTATCAAAAATATTTTTCTATTTAAATTTAAAGTTTTTTCTATATCTATTAAAAGAAATAATGCATCTATTAGTTCATCTTTTGGTTGAATAGAAACTTTCATTAGTTTTAATAGTGATTCCATATCATAACTTTTGGAAACAACTAATGGCAAATCTATATTAGATAATAATTTCAAAATAGTCTTGTACATTTTGTCATAAAGTCCCCTTATTTCTTGATTATTACCTTCATCCATAGATGATATAATCTTTTTATATAATTCCGTAATATTTTTTTTTGATGATAAATCAATGTTAAAATAGTCATTAATTACTAAGATATTAGTAAAATTTAATTCTTTATTGTTTTCAGAAAAATGTATTTCTTCTGCAAATCCTTCATTTACTATATTATATAAATTTTTAACTATTCTATAAAAATATTTTTTATTTTCAATTTCTATACTTAATATGGTATCTTCTGAAATCATTAACTCGTTTTCTAAAAAATCAATCTTTATTTTCATATTACTATCAGCCTGTCTTCCGAATCTATTATTTTAGAATTACTAGTTCCAATAATATATTCCATTTGTGCATACTGCCTTTCGGTTATATTTAATACTTGTATAATTCCTTTTTTGGGTGAATTTTTTCTGATTCTATCTAGTAGAAATTGACACTGTTGGGAATTCAATGAAATTTTTGAATATACAGATTCCTGTAACATTATAAAACCTTCGTTAGTAAGATATTTTTTAAATTTAATATAATTCTTTCTGTCAGCTGAATAAATATTTGGTAAATCAAAAAACACTAATGTTCTCACTACTCTATCCCTCATACACAAAACCCTTATATTCTTTTTCTTCTTCTATACAATCAATAACATTTTTAACAAACATTTTTATTATGTCCTTAAGTATATATTGTTTACCATTATAATTAAATTTACCATTAAATATATTTACAATATCTAATTTATATGTACTATCAAATTTTCTATTCTGATTGTAATAGACAAAACTGTCTATTACAATACGGAATGGCTCCATTAAATCACAAGAAAAATTAAATTCGTTAAATTCATTTTTATGATGAATTCCAATTTGTGTTAAAAACCCGTTACATATAATTTCTTTATTGAAGGTAGATAGAAGTACAGCGTAACCGTAATTTAAAGCTGCATTAATTGAATCATCATTATTTCTTATAAATTTATTACCAAATAGTGAAGAAAAATAAACTTTTGCCGCATGGCCCTCACAATTAGTCCTATCACCAATTTTAACATTTTCAATATAACTAGTAACTAAACTATAGTTTTTTGCTTTTATTTTCTTCATCAATAAAGATTGATTAGTTATTTTATTTTTTACAATTTTAGTCCAAAGAATATCCTTATCTTTTGCTTTCCATTTAAATTGATTCATTATTTTTCTACTAGAATTACAGCTAGAATAAAAACTTTTAATCTCTCCAAAAGGATTATGTTTTTCATCACAAAATATTATATTAATCTTGTTATTTACTAATTCTTTTAACAAATATGAGGAAATAGAAACTGATATCGAATCAACAATAATTGTGTCAATTTCCGAAAGATGAATGTAATTTTCTTCAATATCTTTTTTAACAACTAAAAATTTATTTTTGTAGCTAAGTTTTGCCTGTTTTGTTATAACTACTGTCCTAAAACTCATATCTAGATTCCCTTAGTCCAGTAACTGATTTTTCTATAAAAATACCTTTGGTAATGTTATTACCGGATAATCTTCCTACTCTATCAGATAAACCAAAATCTTTGAGATTTGCGTTTTCACTATTACAATGATACAAGTTAAATAACTCTTTTATCAATTTAAATAGCTCTTCTTTTGTCATGGCATCTATATTGACATGTTTTTCTATTTTAGATATATCAGAATAAAATAAAGGATATTTCTCTTTGATTTCAAATAAATATTTTATTATTTCTTTAGCATCTAATATTTCGGAAAGTTCATCTTTACTACTACTCTTTTTGTTATTTAATATTATATTTAAAGTATTCTTCCATTTTAACATTTTATCCTTAGGTATCTTCAATTGTAGTGCATTAGATATTTCACAGTTTTTATTTGCAACACTATAACCTTTTATATTTACATCTTGTCCTTTGTAATTTATTAAAATTTCAAACGGTATTTTATCTTTTAAAATCTTTATTTCATCTTTACCATTGCCTTTTAAATGAACATTCAAAAATTCTTTTATTAGTTTTTCTTTATTCTTAGAACTTTTGGCAATAACCATAGGTATTCCCACTATCTTATTACTTTTCTTATAATTAACCAAAGTTAAATATGAAGTTTGCATATTTAAGTACCCACCATATAACGATACTGGCATATTCTTTTTTAGCATTATTTTTCCTTTATCAGCAGGATATATTGTATCCTTAAATAATTTACCACTTTTTATTTCTACTTTTCTACTTATTAAAATATCATTACAATTTAAATTATATTCAACTCTTTTATTAAACTCATTTGGATTGAACATTGTTTCTTTAGTACCTTTGTTTGCATGAATATCAATAAGTTCATTTATATTATTAAAAATAGAACTATCTAAGCTATTAATTACATAACCATATTCCAACTTTTTATCATTGTACTTTTCATATATCTTCTTATTTAATTGTCTTAACGTTTCAAAATCTATTTCTTTTTTTAGATAGTTTTCCTTGTATTCACCTAAAACAGCTGCTAAGTAGGCATCATGTGCATGATGATAATCATTTATTTGCCTAAATTTATATAATTCATATTTTTGTCTATAATCACTTGATAAATTAGCATTTAAATAGATAATTTTACTATCTTTATAAAAATTAGAAAGAATATTAGCTACATGTTTTGTTATTTGTCTAGTTTCTACTAGTTGCCTATTAATAAAATCTTCAATATCTTCAATTTTATATTCTCTTCGTGTTAAATTATAAAATTTCTTAGCTGATATAAGCCCGATATTTTTTAAATGATTCCACCATTTTATATTATCACTGTTTCTATATTCATCTGGAAGAACATAGCTAGCCATTTTATTCTGATTTTCGTCTCTATATACTAATGCTTTGTTATCTAATGAATCATCTTTAATTAATGACCTAGGTATAATGTGATCTATTTCATATTCCGATAATTTATTAATATCTAAAGCCCGTCTAGAATATAAACTTTTCCCTTCCTGAATAAAATATAAAAATATTTTATCTCCATCTAACTTTTCTGTTTCATTTAATTCAGAAATAAGAAAATTATAGTTATCTATTGTTTTTTTATTAGAATTATATAAATCAATCAGTCTCTTTTTTCGGTCATCCTTTCTTTTTTTGAATTTCTCTTCTCCTCTTGCCATTTCTATTATAATTGATTCAGGAGATTGTTTCATATAATCGACAATTTCAGAAACTACTTTCAATGCTTGAAAAATAGCCTTTTTAGTTTTGGGTGAGGTAGCAAGACTATCAACTAATTTATAATCAATTTTAGTGATATCAGAAATTTTATTATGCTCTTTTATCATTTCTTGAAAACAATAGTTTTTATTATTTAAAATTTGCATAAAATTTTCTTCAGTTTCCCACATTAAATCATATATTGATTTTTCTATTTCGCTGTTCTTTATTTTACATTTTTGAGTTAAGAAATTTTTTGATAAATTACCCCAACCTTTATACTTTTTATTAAGCAATATTTTTAATTTTTCACTTTCTATCTTTGGATATAATTTTTTTACCTTGGATTTCAATATATCCATATCGTCAAATATAGTTATTAATTCTATTACTTTATCGGCGTCTTCCTCAGTGTAATCAGTATTATCAAATATCCCATTTTCTCCAAAAAAATCTATATATGATTGTAGATTATTTGCAAATTTATTATCACCAGAATATCCTTTTATATCAATATCTTCTTTGAACATATTAAAATCATTGCAATTACGTATATATTCTTTAAAAATTTTATCGGTTATTGATCCACTTGTTTTCATAAATAACTGTTCTATTATTTTATGTTGTAAATTGTTATCAATTTTGTATCCATTTATTTTAATTTGTTTTAATTCATTCATTACTTTATATTTTGAATATAAAATAGAATTATTAGCAATAGCATATTCGTCTAAAAAATATGTACAATGTCCCAACATTCTTTTTATAAATTTTTCTGCGGTTTCTTCTTTGTTTATTATTTCATCAAAATTGTAAGGAGTAATTTTAATTCCATCTGTTTTCTTTACCATCCAAGCAAATTTACTTTTTTCTTCACTAACTAGTGGACCAACGTAGTAAGGTATCTTAAATTCTAATAGTTGCACTAATTTGTACTTTCCACTATCTAGTTTATCTAACAAAAACGGATAGTATTTCCCTTGATTTTCAATAATTTTAATAAGTTCTTCTTTGTTTAATTGATATGGAAACGCACCGTTATTTATTTCTGTTATTCTAGGTAAAAATTCTCCACTTTCCATTCTAGGTTTAATGTCTTTTAAATATTTATCGGTCAAACTATTGTCTATAGTACCTTCAAATAATTGTAGTAAAAGTTTATTTAGTTCAGAAATAAAATTATCGTAGGTTATTGAATTATTTAAATATTTATCATATATACAGACATAATCGTTCTTATTTCGAAATAATTTATCGTATAATCTACGATTAAAATCAAACATTCTCTTTAAAAATTTTAAATCATTTTCATGAGTTTTATATCGTTTTATCATTAACATAGAAATAGAAGTAGTATCGTTATCTTTAAATAATCTCTTTATGAAGATCATATCATAAAGCTCTTTGAAAAGTGCTAATTTTTCAATATCATCTCCAATAATTTTGGTAATTTCATCATACTTTGAATCATAATCATCGCTTTCAAAAGATAGCTCGACTTTATCACTAATGTCAATATCTAACATCTTTACGAAATTAAATTTGTTAGCATTTATCATTTTAACAAACTCAGAGACAAAATTACTTGTCGTATAACCACCAATTGTATCTTTTATAAGTTGCTTTCTGTCGTTTTTAGATGTATTAAATATAGCCTGCTCTAATTTTTCAAAATCCATATTTTGATAATCTATGTTACAAATGTTAAAACATTCGATAAGTTTACTTTTAACATTTAAATTTTTTATATTAAAGTTATCACTAGCATACAAAAAGTTACCGCGATATTTAATAATATGATGTATCGCTAAATATACTAGTCTTATATCTTCCTTAGTAGTTGAGTTAATTAATTGATTGCGTAAATGATAAATAGTTTTATATTTATTTTGATAACTTGCCATCGCTTTTTTTTCACTGTCTGAAAGAGTAATTGTTTTGTTAATTTTATCATTTTCTTTATAAAACGATTCCTTTAATTTTAAAAAGAAATTATCATCAACTTTAGCAATTTCACTTTTAAATTCTTCTTGTAATAGCCTAATTCTTTCTCTTCTTCGATCGTATCTTCTACGAGTCGAGCGATATTTTCTTCGGCCTACAGCAGTAGATGCCTCATCAAACAATCTGACACCCCAAAGTCTCTTAGTATTTTTTCCTTTCCCTTTTCGCAATATTTTGTGTGTGTCAGCTTCTACTACCGCCCAACCGACAGAATTAGTTCCGATATCCAATCCAATATTATATTTTTTAGCCATTGACATTACTTCCTTTCATGTGCTATTATTTAGTTGTCTTAATACCATTTAAGATGACATAGAGAGTTAAAATAAAGGCTTAGCCCTTAATACTCACCTTATGTGAGAGACTGCATCGGCAGTCTTTTTTTTGATATTATTAACTAACAGCAAACTATATTAACTAAAAAAAGCCAATATAAAACTTTCTAAAGCCTATACTAGCACTTCAATATCATTATAGCATGATAATTTTATAATAAACAACAATTTTAAAAAAAAAGATGCTTGCGCATCTAACTATTTTTTCTTGTAAATTTGTCAAAAGCCTCTATCTTGCTGTCCGCTAAATCAGTATCTTCTAACTCTTCAAACAAACTCTTTTGATTACGTGATAATTTCTTAGGCGTTCTGACATCTAATATTATATACATATCTCCTTGTCTTCTTGAAGATTCGTTTTCTATTCCTTTTTCTTTTATTCTTTGCTTATCACCAGTATTACTTCCAGCAGGAATAGAAAGTTTAACATTACCATATAACGTTGGTATTTCTTTTTTGCAACCTAGTACTGCTTCAGTAATAGTAAGAGGCACATCAAGATAAATGTCGTCTCCTTCACGTCTATAAACATCATGTTCACTAACGACAAATTCTAAATATAAATCACCATTAGGTCCACCATTTATGCCAGCTTCACCTTTTCCTGAAAGTCTTAGCCTATTACCAGTATCTACACCTTTTGGTATATTTACAGTAATAGTTTTATTTTTAAGAATTCTTCCTACACCATGACATTTCGTACAAGTACTTTTAAATACCTTACCAGTACCTTCACATTTACTACAAGTAGTTTTTGACATAAACGTTCCAAATAATGTTCTTTGTTCACTTGTAACAGTTCCCGTACCATGACAATTTGGACATGTCTGCTCGTTGAATCCGCCTTTACCATCGCATTCATCGCATTCTTCATTAACCTCTAATTTAATATCTTTCTCACAGCCAAACACAGCTTCCTCAAAAGATAACTTAATGCGCATTAGGCGGTCACTACCACTTCTTGCTCTTGTCCTTTCTCTTCCACTAGTAGCACCACCAAAACCAAAACCTGATCCAAAAATACTATCAAATATATCGCTAAAATCAAAGCCTGAAGCATCAAAGCCACCGAAGCCTCCTGCTCCTTGTGCACCATCAAAAGCAGCATGACCGAATTGATCGTATTGCTTACGTTTAGACTCATCTGACAATACTGCATAAGCCTCTTGTATTTCTTTAAATTTTTCTTCGGCATTAGCCTCCTTTGATACATCAGGGTGATATTGCTTAGCTAATTTTCTAAATGCACTTTTTATTTCAGCTTCTGTTGCATCTTTAGATACACCTAACACTTCATAATAATCTTTTTTATTCATTTACTCCACCACTACTTCTCATATACTCGTCGTAAGTTTTTTCAAACTCATCGACAAATTCACTGAACATTTTTATAGCACTTTCTGCTACCTCTTTTTTTGTTAAATCGACACCAGTTATTTTCAATTCATCATTTGGAGCCATTCTACTACCCTGCTTTAGAAACTCTAAATAATTTTCCACGGCATGATTCTCTTTATTTAAAATAGAATTTACAATGTGACAAGCACTAGATAATCCCGTTGCATACTTGTACATATAAAAATCATAGTACAAATGTGGCATTCTACCCCATTCGTATCTTATTTCATCATCGATAACTATATCTTTTCCAAAATATTTTTTATTTAATTCGTAGAACTTATCACACAATACATCGGCAGTAAGTGTCTTTTCGTTTTCTATATTTTCATATAAAAATTTTTCAAACTCTTCATACATTGTCTGCCTATAGATAGTACCCTTAAACAATTCCATTAACTTATCTAAAACATATAATTTTTCTTCAATACTAGAAGAATTTTTAATTACATATTTAGCAAGCAATAATTCATTTACAGTAGAAGCCACCTCTGCTACTACAATTGAATAGTTACCATATATATAAGGATTATTTTTCCTAGTATAATAACTGTGCATTGAGTGTCCTAATTCATGTATTAAAGTTGATACATCACCAAATTCTCCTTGAAAGTTAGTAAGTATAAATGGGTTTGTATCATATCCACCACCAGAAAATGCACCTCCAGTTTTACCTTTATTTGGCATAACATCTATCCAGTGTTCATTAAAAGCTTTATCAACATAAGATAGGTATTCATCTCCAAAAACACTTAAAACTTTTTTAATTAATTCTTTAGCCTCTTTAAATGTATATTTTTTATTATAACTTTCAATTATATTAGCATAAGTATCATAGATGTGCATCTCGTCTAATCTTAAGATTTTTTGTTTTAAACGATAATATTTAAACAATGGCTCAAGCCCTTCAGATACACTTTCTATTAAAGTATTATAAACGCTTTCATCTAATTCATCAGAATACATAGCCGCCATTAAACTACTTTTATATCCTCTGATTTTTTCTATAGTAGAACTCATTTTTACTTTACCTTCAAGACAGGAAGCAAGCGTGGTTTTAAACCTTTTGTAAACACCGTATAAAGTAGTAAAAGCCTCTTTCCTTACTCTTCTATCTTTTGATCTTATAAGTTTACTAAAATTAGTATTAGTAAGTGTTACAGTATTACCATCTTCATCTTTAATAGTACCAAAATCAATATCAGAATCAGTTAAGTTATTAAATATTGTTTCATTATCTGCAAAAGCCTTTCCAAGATCAGCAAGTAATTTTTCCTCTTTTTCATCCAACATATACTTTTTATATCTAAAACTATTTTTAAAATATCTTTCATAATCTTTTAATTTTGGATATTCTTTATACATATCTTCTATTTTATCATAATCAATGCTAAGTAACATTGAATCATAAAAAGATGTTGCTTGACTAAATTTTAAATTTAAATTCTCGATTTTATCTAAAAGCTCAATTGACGATGAAACAGTTATATCTTCATTGTAAGTTAAATGAGCAAATGTATAAAGTTTTTCTATGACACGAGATGTCTCTAATATTTTAGTTGTTGTCGAATATAAATTTTTACCACTTTTTAACATTGTGTCTTTATATTTAGGTAATTCTTCTATTAATTCTTGTGCTTTTTTAATATCATTATTAAATTCAGTCATATCTCTATAGATACTAGATAAATCCCATTTGTATTCACTACTTATTTCACTTCTATTTTTAATTTCGTTCATAAGTTCTCCTTTTATAGAAGCAAAGTTCTAGTTTCCTAGAACTTCACTTTCTTTATTATTATTTTTCTTCGTATTCTGCTTCTTGTACGTCGTCATCTTTTTTCTTTTTGCTTTTTTTATTTGAATCGTCATCATCATTATCGTTATTTTCAGCACTTTCCTTTTGAATATTTTCGTAAACCTTAGTTGCAAGTGCCATAGCTTTTTCTTGTAATTTTTCTTTCTTTTCTTTTATTTCATCAATGTCATTTTTATCAAGTGCATCTTTTACATCTTTAATCAAGTCTTCGGCTTCTTCTTTTTCTTTTTTATCAACTTTATCGCCTAAATCTTTAAGTGATTTTTCAGTTTGGAACACTAATTGCTCAGCATCATTTCTAAGTTCAGCTTCTTCCTTACGTTTGTTATCTTCTTCTCTATTAGCTTCAGCTTCTTTTACC
Source organism: uncultured Bacilli bacterium (assembly GCA_947623975.1). Classification (GTDB taxonomy): domain Bacteria; phylum Bacillota_I; class Bacilli_A; order RF39; family UBA660; genus RUG13868. Next base: position 8,828 of record CANQHY010000011.1, on the reverse strand, counting down.
ATTTTATCAATTTCTTCATCAGTAAGATTTGTACTAGCTGTTATAGTAATAGCTTGCTCTTTATTAGTTCCTAAATCTTTTGCTTTGACATTTACGATACCATTAGCATCGATATCGAAAGTTACCTCTATTTGTGGTACGCCACGAGGTGCTGCTGGAATTCCTGTCAATTGGAAATTACCAAGAGTCTTATTGTCAGCAGCCATTTGACGCTCACCTTGTAATACGTGAATATCTACAGCAGGTTGATTATCTGCTGCTGTTGAGAATACTTGCTTTTTGCTAGTTGGGATAGTGGTATTCTTTGGAATCAAGACTGTCATAATTCCACCAAGTGTTTCAAGTCCAAGTGAAAGTGGTGTAACATCAAGTAAAACAATATCATTTACCTCTCCCGTTAATACTCCACCTTGAATAGCAGCACCCATTGATACGACCTCATCTGGGTTAACCTCACGAGATGGCTCTTTTCCTAATTCTTTCTTAATTAATTCTTGAACCATTGGAATTCTTGTTGATCCACCAACTAACAATACTTTATCTATATCATTTTTAGTTATCTTTGCATCTTTAATAGCTTGACGAACTGGATCGATTGTTGATTCAACTAAATCACTAATCAAGTCTTCAAACTTAGCACGAGTAAGTGTCATATCTAAGTGAAGTGGTCCATCTTCTCCTTGTGAGATAAATGGCGCTGATATTTGAGTAGATGTCATTCCTGATAAATCTTTCTTTGCTTTTTCAGCAACCTCTTTTAATCTCTGCATTGCCATCTTATCTTTAGATAAGTCAACTTTATTTTCTTTTTTGAATTCACTAATTAAGTAATCCATTATTCTTTCGTCGAAATCATCACCACCTAAATGGTTATTTCCAGCTGTTGCTTTAACTTCAAATACACCGTCACCAAGTTCCATTACAGATACATCGAATGTTCCACCACCTAAATCGTAAACTAGAACAGTGTGTGTATTTTCTTGCTTATCAAGACCATAAGCAAGTGCTGCTGCTGTAGGTTCATTTATAATTCTTTCTACTTCAAGTCCTGCAATCTTACCAGCATTCTTAGTTGCTTGTCTTTGAGAATCATTGAAATATGCTGGAACTGTTATAACGGCTTTAGAAACCTTTTCGCCAAGATATTTCTCAGCATAATCTTTCATATAACTTAAAATCATTGCAGAAATTTCTTCTGGAGAATATTTTTTACCTTCCAATTCTACTTTCTTATTTGTACCCATAAGTCTTTTTATTGAAGAAACTGTATTAGGGTTAGTAATAGCTTGACGCTTTGCAGCATCTCCTACTATTCTTTCTCCTTTTTTGAAAGCTACTACTGATGGAGTTGTTCTTCCTCCTTCAGGATTAGGAATAACAGTTGCTACTCCTGCTTCCAATACTGATACACAACTATTAGTTGTACCTAAATCTATACCTATTATTTTACTCATAAATTATCAAATCCTTTCTTAATCTAATTTATTTACAATGACCTTTGCAGGTCTTATAACTTTACCTTTTAAAGTATATCCTTTTAATAAGCATTCTAGAATAATATCATTTTCTTTTCCTTCGTCTTTAGATGTCATAAGTGCTTCATGCATCATCGGATCGAATACTTTTCCAACAGTTTCAATTTCCTCTACTCCAAATTTCTTAAATGTATCGGTAAGATGTGAATAAAGGATTTTAAATCCTGCTAAAAATTTTGAAAGTTCATCATTTAAATTATTATCATCTAATTTAATAGCACGCTCGAAATTATCGGCAATCGGTATCAATTCTAATATTAATTCCTGATTGGCAAATTTCAACATGTTAGCTGTTTCTTCTTCTTTTCTTTTTCTATAATTAATAAGCTCTGCTTGTTGGTACTTAACTTTATTTTCCATTTCTATAATGGTGTCTTTTAGCTTTTTTAATTCATCATCTCTATTTTTTTGTTCTTCCTTGCTACAACATTTGCAATCCGCATTATTACAATTTTCATCTTTTATCTCTTCCGCTTTACAATCTTTTTTATTATCGCAGGGATTATCTTTCTTTTCTTCTTTTGGTACGTCTACTTGTAAATCCTCTTTCTCTTTGTCCATATTGTCTCCTTTACTTGTTTTCAATATTATCTTTGATGAATTCTAATAGATTAACAACTCTATCATACTCCATACGTTTCGGACCAATAATTGCAATTGTTCCCTCTTCTTTATCAGTTTTATAATTAGTTTTGATAACAGTCATGTCATCGTCAATATTGCTCTCCTTACCAATATAAATTTTAATATTGTTATCATTATCTTTTTCTACGATATTTTCGATGTTTTGTTCATCTAATTTATCCATTACACTGCGAACTTTTTCCACATTACTAAATTCAGGTAATTTAAGGATATTTTTCTTTCCTACAATATCGACATTTTTATTTGTGAAATTAGAAAATACACTATAGAAGACATTATATAATCTTTCGTGCTCTTTTACATAATTTCCAATTATTGGTTTTATTTCAAATTCTAGTTTAGACGATACTTCGTCTATTGGTGTTCCTATAATTAGATTATTTATTAAGTTAACAGTCTTTTTAATTTCTTCTAGGCTAATGCCATTAACATCGATTGTCTTATGTTCGACAAATCCTTTATCAGTTATGACGATAACAGTCATTAAATTATCAGAAAGTGGTACGACATCTACCTCTTTTAAAATATTGTCGTGTGACTTAGTTCCCAACACTACTGATGTATAACTTGTTATATCAGAAACTATTTCCAAACTTTTTTTCAAGCAATCTGATAACTCCAATTGATTATTGTTAAATATAAGTTGCAATTTTAACATATCTTCAGCACTTATTTCTTTAAGCTTCATCAAATTATCTACATAGTACCTATAACCTTTTTCACTAGGAACTCTGCCGCTTGACGTATGTGTTTTTTCAAGTAATCCCAGCTCTTCTAAAACTGCCATTTCGCTTCTTACTGTAGCACTAGAACACTTAAGTCGATCACAAATCAAATTTGAACTGACAGGTTTCGCTAACTTTATATATTCTAAAACAATAAGCTTTAAAATCTCATTCTGTCTATTTGTTAACAAAGAACACCTCCTAGCACTTTCTTTTCCACAGTGCTAAATACATTATAATATTATGCCTAGCACTTGTCAATATATGACTGCTAATTTTTTTCACAAAAAAAGGCCTTTGCAAAGCCTTTTCAAAATACTTAATCTTTATTATTGCCAAATAGGTTTAATAAATCAATAAAGATGTTAATAAAATCTAAAAACAAGGAAAATGCTCCAATTATTGCCAGATTTCTGTTTTCTAAACTATAATCCGATCTAAGTATTCTTTGCACATCAAAAGCAATGTATCCTAAGAAAACTATAATGCTTATTATGCAAGATATCATATCTAAGGTTTCGTTAGCAATAAAAATATTTATTATTGAAAGAACCAATACTCCAATTATTCCCATAAAAAGATATGTACTTATCTTTGATAAATCTAGCTTAGTATATTTTCCAATTAAAGCAAACAGACCGAATAGTATGGCAGTAACTAGAAAAACTACAACAATTGATTCCATTTCATAAACTACAAATATTGACGAAAATGTAAGACCCGTTAAAAACGTATAGAACAAATACAAACAAGTTGCAGTTGTAGCCTTCATTTTTCTTATTCTTATCGATAAAAAGCCTGCCACTACAAGCTCTGCTATTACCAATATTAAATATGTACCACCAGAAAAGATATTCATAATCATATCAGTATTAAGCGATACCGTATAAGCAGATATAAAGGTTACCAATAAGCCTAAAAACATCCATCCAAATACTTGTGGTAAGATATCTCTTTTCAAAATTAATCCCCTTCTCCTTTCATGTTCATACTAGCATATATGATATTATTTGTCAATTTTATGACTTTTAAAAATTTTTTTATAATCAACACATATTAATAGTAAATACAAAAAGAGACTTAAGTCTCTTAGTTTTCTCCTTCTTCTAGCATTGTCGTAATAAATATTCCATATCCCTTATCTGAATCATTTACTATGGCGTGTGTTACAGCCCCTATTAACTTATTATTTTGAACTATTGGACTACCACTCATTCCTTTAATTACACCATTAGTCTTATCTAACAGTGCTTTATCAACTATCTCAAACAAGATATTCTTATTGCTGCTGTTATTGTTGATTTTTAGAATGTTTATTTCAAATTTCTCAATATTATTTCCATTTAATACGGTATATAGATATGCTTTACCTAATTGTACTTCTTCTTTAGTTGCTACCTCAATTAACCTTTCATTATCGACAGCATAATTATAAGTACCATATATACCTTTATTTGTATTTTCTTCAATCGTACCATATACATAATTAGAATCGAAAGTAGCTCTTTTTTCACCAGTTGTAACATTAGTACTCTTTATTGTACCTGTTATTTCGGCTTTAAATATTTTACCGCTGGAAATATCGACAATTTTATTATTTCCTGAACTTGTTATTTCGTGTCCTAAAGCTCCAAATATTTTACTCTCCGGGTCAACATATGTAAGTGTACCAATACCAGTTATTTGATCTTTAATATAAAGCCCTGTTTTATAAGTATTACCATCTTTTACTAAATTAAGACTTAAATTTAATGATTTACCATTTCTAGATACTGTTACGTCTACTTTGTTATCTTTAATTTTCTGGTTTATTAAACTTATCATTTCATTTATATTATTAACTTTAACATTATCTACATGAGTAATTTTATCACCTAATTTTACTCCGGATTCTTGGGCTATATAACTATCATTTACTTTATAAAAGCCTACAACCAACACATCTTTAGTATTAACAGTTATTCCAATATTATTTCCACCTAAAATAACCTTATCAGAATATGCTAACACATTAAATGGAATAAATAACAATAGAAGTGAGAACAATAATAGTAGTTTTTTCTTAAAATTCATGAAAACATCTCCTTTTAATCAAACTACATTATTATTATTAATTTTTTTAAAATTCTTAAACTTGGTAATAATTAGAAAGAAAAAAATTAAACTTAAGCAGTTTAATTTAAGGACATTATTCTTCAATGGTAAAATCTTCAAGATTTCCGTTTTCGGTTAAAATTTTATTGACATTTTCTTCAGCCTTCGTAAGTTTATCATTACATTCTTTTGATAAAATCATAGCTTCGTTAAATTTATTTATCGCATCGTCTAAAGGTATACTGCCATTTTCCAAATCTTTGACAATCGCCTCTAATCTCTTAAGTGATTCTTCAAAACTCAATTCTTCTTTTTTTGCCATTATATTACCTCCATATTATAATACTTCAACCTTTATATCACCATCGACAAGACTAATTTCAAGTTCATCTTTTTTCTTAACATCTTTCTTGCTAGTTAATACTTTGTTATCTTTTTTAACAATAGAGTATCCCCTTTTTATAGTTAAAAGAGGATTTAGTATTTCTAACTTACTTATCGCATGAATATATCTATTTTTATTAGTATTTAAATTGTTTAAGATTCCATTATTTAAATTGTTTGTTAATAACTCTAATCTGTTGTTATTTTTTTGTAAAATATTTTTATAGCTAGTTATTACTCTTTTAAATAAATTATCAAATTTTTCTTCTTTGACTTGGTACATCGTAATTGGATTTTTTAAAATATAATTATCTGTGACTTTATTTAAAAGTTGCCTTTTGTTTTTTAAGATATTGATTATGCAATTTTTGTTTCTAATATCGAGTTGTTTTAAGTAATTAATAACATCTTTAATATCAGGAACAGCCATTTCAGCAGCTCCGGTTGGCGTTGGTGCCCTAAGATCTGCCACAAAATCACTTATTGTAAAGTCAATTTCATGTCCTACAGCAGATATTACTGGTGTATCTAAATCATAAATTGCTCTTGCTACTATTTCCTCATTGAAACACCACAAATCTTCAATCGATCCACCACCACGGCCAATAATTAAAACATCCAAATCATATTTTTTTGATAATTCAATATTTCTTACAATATCACTTGCAGCCTCTATTCCTTGAACAAGGCTAGGAAAAAGAATTGTTTTAGCAAGTGGCCATCTTCTTTTAATAGTCGATAAGATATCTTTAATAGCGGCACCAGTAGGTGCTGTAATTATTCCTATAACATTTGGCATTTTAGGTATTGGCTTCTTTTTACTACTATCAAAAAGTCCTTCTTTTTCCAATTTTTTCTTAAGTTCTTCAAAAGCTACGTAAAGATTTCCTAAACCGTCTTCTTCGATAGACTCAACATATATCTGATAATTTCCTGTAGCTTCATATACACTAACTCTACCCGTAACTAAAACCTTCATACCATCTGTCGGCATTATCTTGAGTTTAGAAGCATATGTACTAAACATAATTGCGTTAATTCTCGTATTTTCATCTTTAATAGTAAAATATAAGTGTCCTCTTGTGTGGGCTTTAAAATTAGATATTTCTCCCTTAAGATATATTTTCATAAGATTTTGATCATTATCAATCTTATATTTTATATATTTAGTAAGCTGAGTTACAGTTATATAATTATTATTCATCATTTCCCTCGTTGTGATAAATCTTATCTAAGGTAGCATTAAGCATTTTAGTTACTTTTTCATCACTGTATTTTTTAGAAAGTTCTATCGCTTCATTAATAGCTACGACACTAGGTGTTTCAGTATAGCATAATTCATATATACCAATACTTAATATTGCTTTATCCACTTTACTTAATCTGTCAATATTCCAATCTAATAAATATTTATTGGCCATTTTATTAATTTCTTTTTGATATTTAATAACATTATTTACAATTTCGTTGACAAAATCATTAGTTATTTCTAATTGTTCTTTAATAAGTTCTTCAACATTATATTCAGTATTACTATTTTGATATATATAAACTTGATATAACACTTTCATAGCAATTTCTCTTAATTCACTTCTGTTTTTCATAATATCACGTACAATCAACCTTATAGAAATATTAATTTCTAGTTAATTAATCCCTTCCTATCTATATTTTTAACTATGCATTAAAATGTCCAACAAGAACCACAATGTGATTTGTTTTTATATTATTATAGCCATTTTATAACGGTTCTAAGGTTATTCACCTAGAAGAATTTTATCATAAAAGCGAAAGAAAGTCACTAAAATATAGAGAAATTAAAACAAAACATACTTAGACAATTATTAAACTTATCTACCTTGAAAAAAGAAAAAAGAAAAGAACTTTTTTCAGTTCTATTTATAAATTAATTTTTTACAACTTTTTTCTTTTTGTTCGTTATACCTAGCAAACAATTTTTGGTATTCAGCAAAATCAATTTCATCCACAGCACCATCTTTAGCATAATAATAAGTTTTTAAGCCTTGATTTTCCCTTCTTGATTTAACGGTAAGTACCTCGTCGTCGTCAAGATAATAACAGGTCATCATACTATTTTTTGGTAATGAATCATCCCATTCGATATCATGAATTGCAAACTTGCCATGTTGTATGGGATAATTTTGCGTCTGAAATTTTAACAACTGCCCATTTTTATCAAATTGATATTTTGTAAACTGTTGATTTCTTGTTGAAGCAAAAATATTTTCATTCATTAAATCGTTTCCTTGCATATTTGTAAAATTTATTTCTCTTTTTACCAAAGATAATGTTTCATCACTATTTTCTACTCCAATAATTTCTATAACTGTACAACTATTCGAATCTAGTTCTTTTGAAACTCTTTTAATTTCAACGTTACCCTTAGTGGAAATTTTTAAATTAACATTATTGTGACAATTAAAATCAGCATAATTTCCAACACAAAGTATTCTTCCATTATTGCCTTCACAAATATGTAAACTATCCATTTTTTCTAGGCATTTTTCAAGTTCTTCACGAAAAATATAATTGTTTTTCAAGTTATTATCAAATAACTCTAATATCGTAGTACAATTCATAATCCAAAACCTCCAATACAACTATAAAAAGTATATCACATTATACTAGTATATTCACCTAGTTTTTATCTAAATTCAAATTCATAGTCGAGTATTCTAACTTTATCGCCAGCTTTAACACCTAGTTCGACTAGCCTATCATCTATTCCCATTTTTCTTAATTTATTGGCAAATCTAGCAGTTGCTTCTTCAGTTGTAAATTTAGTCATCTTAAGTAGTTTTTCTACCTCTTTTCCTCTTATTACCCAAGTATCATCTTCCTTTTCGATAGTAAATGGTTTTTCACTTTTAAATTTATATAATACGAATGATTCATACTCCTCTTCCTCGTGTAAAGGTTCAAATGGAATTTCATCAAGAAGATTTGAAAGATAGTCAACGACAATTTCTAAACCTGTACTATCTAAAGCACTTACTGGAAATATTTTAACGTCTGCAAAATGTTTTCTAAATTTTTCTAAATTATCTTTAGCACATTCTACATCCATCTTATTTGCAATAATAATCTCGGGTCTTTTTAAAAGATTAGGATTAAATTTTTCAAGTTCATCGCGAATTATCTTATAATCGTCATAGGGATTTCTTCCCTCAGTACCAGCCATATCGATAACATGTGCTATTACACGCGTTCTTTCAATATGCTTTAAAAATCTATCACCTAGTCCTTCACCATTAGACGCCCCTTCGATGAGACCAGGAAGATCTGCAACTACAAAACTTTTCCCATTTCTTGCTTTGGCAACACCCAAATTAGGAGTAAGTGTCGTAAAATGATAAGCAGCAATTTTAGGCTTTGCTCTTGAGATTTTAGAAATAATTGTACTTTTTCCGACACTAGGCATTCC
>CANQHY010000010.1 GCA_947623975.1 uncultured Bacilli bacterium | reverse complement strand
ATCACCTACAATTGTTTATAAAAGAACAGATGACCCTAGTGATGTTGATGTAATTTTAACAACAGAAACTGATGTTAATTTGTTAATTAAAAATAATAACGGTACTGACTACAATTCTTATGAAACTACTTATGAGATAAAAGTTATCGATAGTCCTAAATTTTCTTTAGATGGTGGTACTGTTGTTAAGACAATTAGTGGTGGTAGTAAGATTAATCAAAATATTACAGTAAAATTAAAAATAGACCATTTAGATAATCCTTCTAAGGTTGTTAAAATTAGAGTAACTCCTATTAAACCTTATCAAGGTAATTCAATTGATTTGACATTTAATGTTATCCAGGAAGGCGCTATTCAAACAATTGAAGATTTAGTTGATTTGAGTCTTGCTGCAAGAAATCAAAGTACTAGAGGCATTGATAGTTCTTCGGTAATTTCTCAAAGATTTAAAATGACTAGGGATTTAGATTTCGAAAAGGATGATTCATACGAAGATGCCTATAGGACTGATTATGGCGATGTTAACGGAAATGACAAGATTGCCAATAATTTGAAGGAAGAATTAACATCAGATACAGGATTCTTACCAATTGGAATTTCTGCATACCGATTTGCAGGCGTTTTTAATGGCGGTGACCATTCATTGTCTAACCTTCAAATTCACAAGTCTAAACAGACTAATATCGGTTTATTTGGAGATGCCGAAGGTGCTACTATTAAAAATTTGACTATTGTAAATGGTCATGTAAATAATGAAAACCAAACTGCAGGAATGGTAGTAGGTAAACTTACTCATGGTGTAATTGAAAATGTTACAGTTAGTGGTAGATTAGTAGAATCTAAAGATTTACTTCACGAAGGCCAAGATACTTATACTGGTGGAATTGTAGGTTATGTGGAAGAGGGATCTGTCATAAGAAATTGTCATAATTATGCAGATGTAAGTACAACATTTAGTGGCGACGCTGTCAATTATTCAGGACCAGCAGGAGGAATAGCAGCATGGATGTCAACATCTACTATTGAAGATTGTACTAATCATGGAACAATAATTGGTCAAAGTTATGTTGGTGGAATTGTAGGTTTTTCAGGAATGCAAGATGCTACAAATTCAGCTGGTTCTGGTACAGTTACAAGATGTATCAACTATGGTTCTGTTAGTACTTATGTTCCTAAAGGTTCAAGTTCCGGAGGATTACATATCGGAGGTATTGCAGGATACAATAAAGCAACAGGATTTGTCGAATATAGCAAGAACTATGGTCCTGTTTCAGGAAGAAAAAATATTGGTGGAATTGTAGGTAACGCTGCTGGTGTTGTTCGTTATTGTGAAAACCATACTACACAAATATCCGGTGATTCAAGTGTAGATAGAATTATGGGATCTGGTGCTGGTAAGACTAATTCAGCAAGTGTAGGAAATCAAAGCTTTGATAGTTAATTTATATAAATAATTATTTTGAATAAAAAAACATATATTTTATTAGGTGATAATTTATGCCTAAAAATAAAATATGTTTTTTTTTAATTGCATTTGTACTATTAATATTTTTGTTTACTCCTTTAACGAAGGCTAATAGTCTTCCTCTTCTTGGAAAAGTTATTTTCATAGATCCTGGACATGGAGGAATCTGTTAAATCCAAAAGTATATTTTATATTACTTTATAGTAAACATTAAGTAATTTATATTTTGTTTTTGTGATATACTATTTAGTGTTTTTTCTTAATTAATACGAGGGGAATGTTTAATATGGTTAATAAATTTATAATTTTATTTCTTTTATTCATGATTTATTCATTTTTAGGTTGGTGCCTAGAGGTCTTTAGAACTTTAACTATCGATAAAAAATTTGTTAATCGCGGTTTTTTAATTGGTCCTTATTGTCCTATTTATGGTTATGGTGTCCTAGGAATTCTATTTTTAATAGGTAAAAATAATGATGATATATTGTCAGTATTCTTAAAATCTATTTTAATTTGTTCTGTTATTGAATATTTAACATCTTATTTAATGGAAAAGATATTTAAGGCTAGATGGTGGGATTATTCGAATAGAAAGTATAATATTAATGGTCGTATCTGTTTGGAAACAATGATTCCTTTTGGTATTTTAGGAACGTTTTGCTTTTATATTTTAAATCCTTTTTTAATAAAAATTGTCTGTTCTATTAATCCGAATGTTCGACTTATAATAGGTATTATTTTGTTACTTATGTACGTAGTTGACAATATTATTTCCTTTAATATTATGAATAAAATTAGAGGAAAAATTTATATGCAAAAAAAAGATAATACAGACGAAATTAAAAAGAGTATTACTAAGTGGTTAGGAAAAAATTCTATTTTTTATCGCCATATAAAAAATGCCTATCCAAATTTTATTATTAACAAAATAATTTATAGACGTAAATGAAGATATAGCAAGTTTTGATAAACTTTGCTTTTTTTAATTGATTATTTCAGGTATTAATTGGTCTAAGTAATTTAAAATATCTTGTTTATTGTATTTATCTTTTCCTTTTAACCATTCGATGCAAACACTAGTTACAGCTCCTAAATAAAAGATAACCATTATATCAGTTGGAACATTACCTTTGTGAATATTACCGATTTCCATTCTTTTGTTAATGTCTTTTACAGCAACGTCTACAATTATATCGATAATTATGCCGCTTCTATTACTAATTAATATAGAATAATAGATATCTTTTTTAGAATCGATATGATCTAATATTAGAGAAATCATTTCCATATAGTATTTTTTGGTATTTACTATTTGTTCGTTTTGTTCTAAATCTTTTAACATTATATCTTTTAAATCGTTAATGAAATCGACTAGTAATTCATATTTATCGTTATAGTGTGCATAAAAAGTTGATCTATTTACTAGTGCATCATTACATATATCAGCTACTTTTATTTCTTCAAAAGGCTTGTCTTTAATTAGTTTCATTAGCGAATTGTATAAAAGTTTTTTTGTTTTAATAATTCTTAAATCAGTTTTTTCTTTCAATGTAATCACCAAGATAATTATACATTTGTGTATTTAAAAAGTAAATATAACAATACTTATGTTGCTTATTTATTGGTACATTTATAAAAAAATGTTGGATATCATACAAAAAGCAAAATATGTTAGTGGATTTAATAAAAAATTAATCATAGAATACATAACGAATGGAGGTTGTTATGAAACATATTGCTGATTTTGTATGTAATCATAAAAAATTAGTTTTGATATTATCCTGTCTTCTTTTTATGTTGTCAATTGTTGGTATAAAAATGACAAGGGTTAATTATGATATACTTGTTTATTTACCAGAAGATATTGAGACTATAAAAGGACAAAATATATTAACTAACGATTTTAATATGGGATCTTATTCTATCGCTGTAGTGAATAATCTAGATAGTAAAGATATATTAAAATTAGAAGATGAAATAAAAAAAGTTGAAGGTGTAAATAAAGTTGGTAGTATATACGATATTATAGGAACAACGATTCCAATAGAAATGTTACCTAATGATATTGTGGAAAAAGTTCACAATGAAAATAGTGATTTATTGATTATTACTTTTTCGGATTCAACTTCAAGTGAAAAAACATTGAATGCTGTTTCACAAATAAGAGAAATTTCAAATAATATTGTAAAACAGGGCGGTATGAGTTCAATGGTATTGGATACTATGAATTTGTCTAATAAAGAGGTAGCTGTGTATGTAGTTATTGCAGTTATTCTATGTATTTTAGTATTAGAAATATCACTAGATTCTTATGCCGTTCCAATAATTCTTTTAGCTAATATTGGTTTTGCCATTATTTTCAATTTGGGTAGTAATGTGTTTTTAGGTCAAATTTCCTATATTACTAAAGCTTTAGTAGCCATCTTACAGTTAGGTGTTACTACCGATTTTTCAATATTTTTGTATCACGCATATGAAAGTAAAAAGGAAAAATTAGAAAATAAAAATGATGCTATGAAAGAAGCTATCTGTGAAACTTTCACATCAGTTACCGGTAGTTCTTTAACCACTATTGCTGGATTTTTAGTTCTCTGTGCAATGCAGCTTAGTCTTGGTAAAGATTTAGGAATAGTAATGGCTAAAGGAGTTTTGTTAGGAGTAATTTGTGTGTTGACATTATTTCCAAGTTTCCTTTTAATTTTTGATAATATTATTGAAAAAACAAAACATAAAAAAATTTCCTTTAATTTTACAAAACTTAATCAATTTATTATTAAACATAAAATTGCTATCTTTGTTATTTTTATTATTCTTTTAGTGCCAACTTATCTAGCTTATTCTAAAGTTGACGTCTACTATAAGTTAGATAGATCGCTTCCTAGTACACTAGAAAGTATTAAAACAAATCAAATTTTAAAAGATAATTATAATATAGTTAGCCCAGAAATTGTGTTAATAGATAAAAATATCAAAAATGATGATGTATCAAGTATGATAAGACAAATTGAAAAGACAAGTGGTATAGAATGGGTATTGTCACTATCTAAATTAAATGAAATGGGAATAACCTCAAATATGTTGAATGGCGATATCTTGAATTTAATTCAAAGTAAAGATTATCAGTTAATACTTTTAAATTCTTCGTATGAAACAGCAACAGATGAATTAAATAACCAAATTGAAACAATTAATAATATCGTTAAAGGTTACGACAAAAATGGTATTGTTGCTGGCGAAGGACCTCTTATGAAAGATTTAGTTAATATTTGTGATATTGATTTTAAAAATGTTAATAGTGCTTCGATTATTTGTATATTTATTATTTTATTCTTTGTATTAAAATCATTAAGTTTACCATTTTTACTTATTATCGCAATAGAGTTTGCTATTTTTATGAATATGAGTTTTTCATATTTTAGTGGAACGACATTACCTTTTATTGCACCAATCGTTCTTGGAACAATACAGTTGGGAGCTACTATTGATTATGCTATATTACTTACGACAACATATTTAAAAAAGAGAAATACGAACATCGAAAAAAATAAAGCAATGCTAGAAACACTAAACTATTGTGGTGTTTCAATATTCATTAGTGGAATGTGCTTTTTTGCAGCAACCTTTGGTGTTGGTATTTATTCAAAAATAGAAATGATTGGTTCTCTTTGTTCTTTAATAGCAAGAGGGGCAATAATAAGTATGCTAGTAGTTATTGCAGTTCTGCCAACGATTTTATTGCTGTTCGATAAGTTAATAATTAAAACTACTTTAAAAGAAAGGAAAGATAAAAATATGAAAGAAAATTTTAAAAAAGTAACTAAAAAAGTAGCCGTTTCAACGTTAGCCTTGTTACTATTATTAAATCCATTATCAGCTTTTGCTTTAATTAAAAATGAGACAGTTTATACAAAATTGAATCAAGATGGATCTGTTAAAAATGTACTTGTGAATGAACAATTAATTAATTCTTCAAAATTGGATGAATTAGAAGATTATACAGAACTTGAAAATATTTTGAATATAAACAATGATAATACTTTCAGGCAAGATGGATCAAAAATAACTTGGAATGCGTTAGGTAAAGATATTTTTTACCAAGGAACAACAGATAAAAAATTACCAGTTAGTCTTAACATAACTTACAAATTAAATGATATGGAAATGAATCCTAAAGAAATGTTAGGTAAAAATGGTAAAGTAACTATTACTTTAAAATATACAAATACTGATAGTCATGCTGTCTATATTAATGGAAATTATGAAACTTTGTACACACCATTCGTAATTGCTTTAGGAACTGTCTTAGATAGTGAGGAAAACACTAACATCACTGTTACTAATGGTAAAGTAGTTTCTAATGGGACTAAAAGTATTATCGCTGCTATTTCGACACCGGGATTGTATGAGAGTCTAAAGCTTGACGAATTAAAGAATATGGACACTGTTATAATTAATTATGAAACTACTAAATTTGAACTTTCTAGTATTTATAGCGTTGTTACTCCGAAATTAGTAGAAAATAGTGATTTGGAAATATTTACAAAAATGGATTCTATCTATGGTCAAGTTAACTCTTTACAGGATAATATGAATAAAATCGATTCTGCTGCTAAACAAGTATCAGATGGTAGTTCTAAATTAAAAGATGGTTTATCTTCTTCGATAAATAGTTTAAAAGAAGATGATAGTAATGCTTTAACTGTAGAGCAAATAAACGCTATAAAAGATGAAGCAGTAATTGCTATTAAGCAAACATTTACTCCGGAATACAAAAATGCCATTGCTGAGAAAACTTGGAATGAAGTAAAAGAAAGCCTATCATCATCTAATAATGCCGAAATAGAAGGTTATGTAAAAGAATCTGTAATTAATATTATGAAAACATATTTAGGTGGAGACGAAAACTTTGCTTATTATGGCGGATGCCTAGAGAAAAATGAAGCTGCTTGTAGTGCTTTAGCAGTAAACTTTGATTTTAATACAGTTCAAGCGTTTCAAAAGAGTATAACAGAGCAAATAACTAATACTGTATTAAAAACAACAAATTCTGTTGCTGAAAAAGTTTCTAAACAGGTTGCAATGACTTTAAGTGAAGAGGTAGCTGAACAGACGGCGTATAGTGTATCTGAAAGTCTTGCTTTAGAAGTGGCTAATTTAGTAAAAAAGTCTGCTATTGGGACAATTACAGATTCCCTAAACAGCTTATATTCTGGTATATCTCAGTTAGATGATGGAATAAATCAATTATCTGCAGGTATTTCTACATTTAATAAAAATGGTATTAACAAAGTTTCTAATATGGTTAATAGTAAAGTTAAAGCTATTACTAATAGAATGCAAGCATTAACCGAACTTAGTGAAAACTATAAATCATTTACGACTAATAATAGTAATTTAGAAAATGGTGAGACGAAATTTGTTTTAGTAATCGATTCGATGAAAGCTCCAAAAGAAATTGTAAGTATAGAAAAAGAAAAAGATAGTTTATCGTTTTGGGATAGAGTAAAAAATTTATTTAGTTAAAAACTTAAGCAACATGCCAAAAATGGTATTGTTGCTTTTTTTTAATTAGTTTTTAAAAATTAGTTATTATATTATTTTTACAGGAATATTATCTATTGATGGAAAAACAAAAAATTAGAAAGAAAAGTGACAAAAAATGACTACTATATATAATGTAACTTGTAAATTTAATGTAAATAAAAAGTTCTCAGAAGATGACTTAAAAAAATTTTTTAATATTAAATTATTAAATTTAATTATGAGTTTAGAAGAAGCTATATAAGTATATTGGAGGAATTTTTTTGATTGAAAAAGTAGGAATATATTGTAGGTTGTCAGATGAAGATAGAGATAAGGTAAATAAAAATGATGATAGTAACAGTATTATAAACCAGAAGAGTATGTGCTTGAAATATGCAGAGCAATTCGGTTGGAATGTTGTAGATATTTATACTGACGATGATTTTTCAGGAGCAGGAACTTATAGGCCTGATTTTGAAAGATTAATAACAGATTGTAAAAGTGGAAAAATAAATTTAGTTTTGTGTAAAAGTCAATCAAGGTTTTCAAGAGATATGAGTGTTATCGAATATTATTTGCATGATAAGTTTATCGAATGGAATACTAGGTTTATAAGTATTATTGATAATGCCGATACAAGTATTGAAGCAAATAAAAAATCAAGACAGATCAATGGACTTATTAACGAATGGTATTTAGATGACTTATCACAGAATATTAGAAAATCTTTGAAAAATAAAAGAGAAGACGGATTGTTTATGGGAAGCTTTGCCTCGTATGGCTATGAAAAAAGTGAAGACGGTCATAAATTAGTAGTGGATCCCGTAGCAGCCGAGGTAGTTAAAAAAATTTTTAAAATGTATGCTGACGGTTATGGTTATCACAAGATATGCGAATATTTGAACAATAATAATATACCAACTAGAGCGGTTTATAAAAAAGAAAAGGGGAGTAAGTTTGTCTGCCCAAACTGCAATTATAAAAACCTGAGATGGACACCGGATACAATTGCTCAAATATTAAAAAACGAGGTTTATATCGGCAATTTAGTTCAAGGGAAATCAACTTATGTAAGTTATAAAAATCATAAACAAAAGAAGGTTGATGAAAAAGATTGGTGTCGAATAGAAAATACTCATGAAAAAATTATCGACATAAAAACTTGGAATAGGGTTCAAAAAATTTTAGGAACACATTATAAAGTTACAAATAGAGGTCAAATAAACTATTTTACAGGAAGAGTTTTTTGTAGCGTTTGTAATAAAGCTTTTATGAGAAATGTCTATAGTAGTAAAGGAGAAAAAAGAGCTTATTTACAGTGTAAAGGTAATAAGAAATATCATTTTTGTACTAACAAAAATTCTATAAAGGTCGATGATTTAGAAAAAATATTGTTAGATTCTATAAATAATTTATTAGATAATTACTACGATGAAAATTATTTACAAGAACTTTATAATAAGAAAAGTACACAATATAAAAATAATGGTGTGATAGTAAATAAATTGAAAGAGGAAAAAAATAATCTTAGTAAAAAAATAGAGGATAACAAATTATTCTATAGAAAAATCTATGAGGATAAGATTAAAGGAAATATTACAGAAGACATGTTTAATAGTATGTCTAATGATTATTTAAAAGAAATAGATAATATGCAAAAAAGAATAAATGTAATAGATAATAAGATTGAAATATTAGATTCTTGTCAGGAAGAAGATGTTAACAATATAGATAAAATATTGAAAAAATATAAGCATATTGATAAGTTAAATAGATTGATAGTAGATGAGTTTATTGATAAGGTTTATATTGGAGTTCTTAATAAGGAAACAAAAATAAGAGATATAGAAATAGAATGGAATTTTGAGCTTTAATAAAAGATGATGATTTTGGACTTTTTCCACATAAAAAAAGAGTATAAGGAAACTAATTTTGAAAGTATAAAACATATTAATTAATATATTGGTATGCTAGAGAACTAAGGCAAGCCCTTGAATATTCAAAATGGTTAGCATAGGTTCAAATGCACAGAGAAAACAAGATGATTATGAATTATCTAGATATACTTGTTATTTGATTGATCAAACATATTTTCTGTTCAAACAAGAAAAATTGAAATTAAATAAATTTGGGTTTATCAGTATCTTGCACATGGAGGACGCGATCCTGGAGTTGTATACGGTTCTATTTATGAGAAAGATATTAACTTAAGTATTTCAAAAAAATTGGAGGAAGAACTATCTTTAATGGGAGCTGTCGTATTTCTAACTCGTGAAGATGATATTGATTTATCGAGTAAATATGATGCTAGAAAGAAAAGAGGAGATTTGTACCGAAGAATAAAACTAATTGACGAAAATAAATTGAAAACAGATCTTTATTTGTCAATTCATATTAACTGGTATAATGATGGTTATTGGAGTGGTGCAGAGGTTTTATACAACAATACAAATTCCGAAAATAAAGTTTTAGCAGATAAAATAATGGAAAGTCTAAAAGAAGACGTTGGTACTACAAGGACTATTAGAACAACAGATTTATACATGTATAAGTATGCAAAGACAAAGGGCGTTTTGATTGAGTGTGGCTTCCTTTCTAATTATAATGAAAGAAAAAAATTACAAGATGAGGCTTACCAGAGGCTTTTGGCTAAGTCTATTACTAAAGGGGTAATAAATTATTTTTATTCTAGTTAGGAATTTTTTATTTTATGTGTAAAGATATTATTAGTGATGGTAGAAGGAGATAAATGAAAAAATATATACTAATAATAATTTTATGTGCATTTTTAATTTTTACTGATAATGTCTATGCAACAGAAGCAAGTTTTTCAATTTTTGAAAAATTAGACGATATAGCTAATTTAAAACATGATGATATTTACTATTATTTCTATTATGCTTATGCCATAAGAAATACTGATACACAAAATATGGCTTATTGTATTGAACCATTTACTGATTTAATTGAAAAAACTCCATATACAGGATATAGGGATTATGATAGTAAAATAGGTATCTCAAAAGAAATTTGGGATAGACTAAAACTATTATCATATTATGGTTATGGATATAAAAATCATACAGAAAACAAATGGATTAACATAACACAAATTGCAATATGGCGAACAGTGGATCCTAATCATGTTTTTGAGTGGATAGATAATGTTTACGATCGAAACGTGATAAAACCTTATGAAAAAGAACTTAAGGAATTAGAAGATTTGGTTAATAACCATTATAAGCTACCAAATATAAATGAAAATATAACGATGAGTGTTAATAGTACTTTAGAAATAGAAGATTCGAATCTTGTTTTAAGTGAATTTAAGATAAAAGATTCAACTATTGATGCTTATCTAAGTGGAAATAAACTTATTGTAAATTCAAAAGATAGCGATGGTGAAATAACTTTAATTAAGGAAGGAGTTATAAAAAAAGATTCAGAATTTTTCTATAATGCTTCTAGTCAAAAAGTTATTGAAAGAGGAGATTTTGATCCGATTGAATATAAAATAAAAGTTAAAGTAAAATCTGGTAGTATTAAAATTATTAAAATAGACAGTGATACAGAATCTAAAGTACCACAGGGTGATGCTAGTTTAGTTGGTGCCATTTATAATGTCTTTGACGATAAAGATAACTTGGTTGGTAAAATTACAATTAATGATGATAATACAGGAATTATTTCCAATCTTGCTTATGGTAAATATAAAGTAAAAGAAGAAAAACCTGGAGTTGGTTATCTTTTAGATAAAGAAGAGTATACAATTAATATAGATGAAGATAATCTAGAGATTGTTATTTACCTTAAAAACAAAGTAGTAGAAAGACTAGTTAGACTAATAAAATACTATGGAACCCAAGAAGAATACGAAGATGGAACAATGAAAAAAGAAATTGGTGTTACTTTTGAAATATATGATAGAAATAATAAATTAGTTTATATTGGTACTACTGATAATGATGGTATTATTGAGACTATGCTTCCGTACGGAACTTATTTAATTAGGCAAATTACTAGTACTTCCAATTACGAAAAAGTAGATGATTTTGAATTAAAAATAGATGAAAATACAGAAGATGTCATAGAAATTGTTCTAAATGATTTAGAAATAGACGTTCCAGATACTCATATTGGAAAGGGTCTATTGTCATTGTTTGTTATATTAGCAGCGAAAGTGTTAAATTATGTTGGAACTTTTTAATAAAGCAGTATTTGCTATTTTACTTTTACTTTCTTCTTTTAATACTCTGGAAGATAAAATTGAACTTGTTGAAGAAGAATTGCCAATAATGTATTTGAATATCGAAAAAATAAATGTTCACAATGCTGTTTATGAAAAAAATAGCATTAACAATGATGTTAACAAGAACGTTACAATTATGAATGAATCTAACCTACCAACAGATAAATTTGGAAATGTAATATTAGGAGCTCATTCTGGTGTTGGCAGATTAGCTTATTTTAAAGATTTTGGACAATTAGAAATAAACGATGAAATAACAATAGATTATGATAATAAAAAATACAAATATGTAATTAAAAGAATCTATACTGATGATAAGGATGGTAAAATTGTAATAAGAAGGAATTTGAATAAAAACACTTTAACTTTATTTACATGTAATCCAAGTGATAATCAAAACTATTTAATCATAATTGCTGAATTATTCTGAAATAGATAGATATAAAAATAACAATCTTTACAAAAAAATGATAAAATTCTATAATAAAATTGGTGGTTATATGAAATAAAAAGAGCATGGGAAAGTTTTTGTTTGTAATAAAAATTTAGGGGAGATTTATATGAAAGAAATATTTAGAAAAACGACCAATTCAATAATCTTTTTATCTTCCATTGCTTGCATTGTTGGATTTTTTATGATAATTAATCCGAGTATGTCAGTGAAAACAATAGGAGTTATCGCATCTATTTATATTATTTTACAGGGGATTGTTTTAGTTATAATAGACTTAAAGGCAAACAAGTATTACATTCCATTTGATGGTATGTTACCTGGTATATTATCTATACTTATAGGTATTATACTAGTTAGTAAACCGAATATAATTTCGACAATATTTACTATAGCTATAGGAGTATGGATTGCTTTGTCTAGTATTAATTCTATAAGAATGGCTGTAGCTTTAAAAAATGATGATGCACCATGGTTCTTGCTATTATTACTTGGGATTCTTGATTTGATTGTTGGTGTAATAGTTGTTTTCAATCCTTTTGAAGCATCGATTTCGATGACCGTATTTGCAGGAATAATGATTATGATTCATTCAATTATAAATATAATTGATATGGCAGTTCTAAAGCATGATGTTAAAAGAATTAGCAATGCTATTGAAAAGAGATTAAAAGAAATTTAAGGAATGTTAAAATTTTAGAAGGAGTTTAAAATGAAAAGTAAAATTAGTATTATAGTATTAAGTGTATTAGCAATTGTATTAATTACTGGTTGTGGAAATGAGGAACAGAAATTAAAGGAGCAAAAGTTAGTTTGTACAACTACTCAAACTGAAGATGGGATGAGTTTTGAACAAGTAATTTCTATGACTTATAAAGATGATAAGTTAAAACATATGACAATGGAGGTCAATACAAAGATTAATGACCAAACTGTACAAGAAAATTGGGAAGCATTTAAAGAATCAATGAATGGTCAAAATAAAGAATTTGACAAAGATGGTGTCAGTCTAAAAGTTTCCGTAAATGATAAGAATTATGAATACAAAGTAACTTTAGATGTTGATGTCGAAAATGCTAGCGAAGAAGCATTAGAAGAACAAGGTCTCAGTGACTTAAAAGAAGATGATAGTACTTTAGAAAGCAGTAAGGAAGCTGCTGAAAAAGACGGTGCTATTTGCGTAATAGAATAAATAAAATATAGTAATAAGTTTTAAGCAAACATTTCTGTTGTTTGCTTTTTATGTTATAATTTCAATAGAAGGGGAAGTAATTATGAAAAGAATATTAACCATTTTAGGTACAACTATTGTATCACTTATAATAACTATGCTGACAGCTCAAGAATTTAGTTTATATAATTTTGGAAATAAAATTACTTTTACAACATTTACTTATTTATTATTTATTTTTTGCTTTATAACTTCTGTTTTATTATCTTTACTTTATATAATTAATAAAAAATTAAAAAAAGAAAAAATAGGTATTAAGAAAATAAGTATTTTAGTATTATTTTTCATATCAATGCTTTTAACTTTAGGATTTATTGTAATGCTAAATCTTGACTGGATAACTTATTATTCTAATTATAATTCTAGTCCTTTTTATTCTTTTATTATAGTACGTACTTTAGAGTTTTTGCTTCCTGCAATTATTTTGATAATAATAGGAATAGTTCTACTATTAAAAAATAAAAAGAAATAGTAAGTAGTTTACGATGAAAACAATGAATGAAAAAGTATATGAATTTTTAAAAACAATTCCAAAGGGAAAAGTAGTAACTTATGGTCAAATAGCCCAATATTTAGGAAATAAACATCTTGCAAGAGTAGTTGGTAATATCCTTCATAACAATCCAAATGAATTTGAATATCCCTGCTATAAAGTGGTTGATAGTAAAGGTAATTTGTCAGTTCATTTCGCTTTTGGAGGAATAGAAAGGCAAAAAGAAAAATTGGAACAAGAAAAAATAGTTGTTAACAATTATAAAGTTGATTTGGATAAATATAGAATGTGACAAATTAAATTAGTTGAAGAAATAGGAAAAATGATTATGAACATTGATTTGGTGGCGGAATTACTTATGTATCTTTTAAACCTTGTTGTGAAAAGTTAAAACATTCACTTCAAGATACAATGTTAACTAATCCTAATCATATAGATAATGATGAAGAAAATATTATCATCGATACTGTATCAGCAAAATAAAAATAATGTTTATAGTGTTTCTCTACCAACTGTAGGTGTTAGAATTTATAATGTTGGTATATAGTTCTTTTTGAAAGGAGCAAGAAATATGAATCAAGAACGTATTGGTAAATTTATTGCTGAATGCAGGAAAAAGAAAAAAATTACCCAACAACAATTAGCCGAAAAATTAGGAGTGTCAGATCGTACTATTGGAAATTGGGAAAATGGTAGAAACATGCCCGATTTGTCATTATTTAAACCATTATGTAATGAATTAGATATTACGTTAAATGATTTAATGAGTGGCGAAAAAGTTAGAGAGAAAGAATATCAAGAAAAGTTTGAGGAAAATATTGTAAATACAATTGATTATTCTACTAGAAAAATAACCAAATATAATCAAATTATTTCTTTAATTTTTATTATATTTGGATTGTTCGTTTCAATATCGGCAATAATGATTTTTCCTAGTGAAAGTAGTTGGGGTTCTATTTATTCTATACTTGGTATAATAATATTTATGGTAGGCATTGCTAAAATATTAAATACAATTAAGTGGTATAAAAGGTTATTACTTATGATAACAATTTTTCTTTTTTCAATGGGAATATTACTATTTACTGATTATTTAAATGTTAAGTTCAATCAAGAAGCACCGATGTTTAGAACTGTAACAACTACTGCTGGCAATGTTATTTACTATGATACACTTTTTTATGATGTTTATAGATGCAATTTCGATGAAGATAACGAATATTGGATTATTGAAAAAAATAGTAAAAAAACTATTCATGATTTAATCAACTATTGCAAATAAAACCTTTCTATAATTTGTTCATAAATTACTTTCCTATGGTGTCTTTTGAAAAGAAATATTAATTAGAAAAAAATCCAAAGATAAATCAATAAGCTATTAGAAAGATGTTAAGCATATCAGTGTTAGTATATTAGCAGTTTAACTTAATCATACTATATAAAAATTATTAGATAGAGACAATAATAAGCAAACGGTATATACTGTTTGTTTTTCTTTAGTTATAATATAAATCAAAAAATTGATAAATTATTGATATTTATAGTTTAATATAAAGATGGTGGTGAAAAATATGAGCAAAATTTTAGTTGTTGATGATGAAGAGGAAGTAGCAATGATGATTAAAGATTTTTTGCAATTAAACAATTACGAAGTCATTGTAGCAAATAGTGGAAAAGAAGCATTAGAAAATGTAAACAATGCTCCGGATTTAATACTACTTGATATAAATATGCCAGATATAGATGGATTAGAGGTTTGCAAAAAAATAAGAAATATTGTGACTTGTCCTATTATTTTTCTTACTGCTCGTGTGTTAGAACAAGATAGAATTAACGGACTTTTAATTGGGGCAGATGACTATTTAATAAAACCTTTTTCATTAGATGAATTAGAGGCTCGTATAATGGCACATTTAAGAAGAGAAGAAAGAAACTTAAACAAAAAGAAAGTTAAATTGCAGGAAGATTTATATATAGATTATAGTTCTAAACAAGTTCATTATAAAAATGAGTTAATACCATTTACAAAAAAGGAATTTGATATTATTGAACTTTTATCTTTAAATAGAGGACAGGTATTTGATAAAGAAAGACTTTTTGAAATAGTTTGGGGATATAATAACGACAGTGAAATATCTGTTGTAGCAGAATATATTAGGAGAATTAGACAGAAATTTAAAAATAAATCTGGTAAAGAGCCTATTGATACAGTTTGGGGGTATGGATATAAATGGGTAGAATAAATAAAATAGTAAAAAGTATTCCAATTCCTATATTTTTTATCATAATAGTTACTGTATTTTTAATGTTAGCAAATTTTTTATCAACAAAAACTTCTAACTTTCTTCAAAAAGAACAAATGAAAATTTATGAGAAATATGATTTAAGATATGGCTTACAAGATGTTGGAGATGGTGTATTGGCAACTTATGTTGTTGATCTTGATTGGAGTAAAATGAGCGATAGTGATATAGAAAGGTTTAACTTAATCCTATTTGGATTTAGATATTGCTATTTATTTTGGTACACAATATCTATCATCACTTGTGCGATTTTGTTTTATTATTTAAAACTATCGAAACCAATCAAAAAACTAAATTATGCTACACAAAAACTTGCTAATAATGACCTGGATTTTGAAATTATATCTGATAGCAATGATGAGTTAGGAAAACTTTGTAAATCTTATGAAGAAATGCGTTTGAATTTATATGATAATAATAAAAAAATGTGGCGTATGATAGAAGATAATAAAATCCTTACTAGAGCACTTTCTCACGATATAAGAACACCACTTACAATTTTAAAAGGAAATACAGAAATGATGTTAAAATATATTCCTAATAATAAACTATCTAAGACAAAAATGATTGAAATGCTTGCAAGTATGAATCATAACATTATGCGATTAGAAGATTTTGTTACTAATATGAGTACCATAGTAAGAATTGAACAAATTGAGCCAAAGTATAAAAAAGTAGAATTAAAAAGACTAATTGAAGATTTAAAAGAAAATTCAAAATGTTTATGTAAAGATAAAAAAATAAATTTAGATTTTAATGTTAATGTAATATCTAAAGAGATTTTAGTAGATGAAAATATTATTCATGAAGTTTATAACAATGTATTTAATAATGCGTATTCTTATACAAAAGATAAAATACTAGTTAATATTGAAAATACAGAGAGTAAACTAAATTTTGAAATTATTGATAATGGAAATGGTTTTAGTGATAAAGCATTGAAAGAAGCAACGCATATATATTTTAAAGAAAATAAAGATAAAAATCATTTTGGACTAGGACTTTACATATCTAAATTACTATCCGAAAAGCACGATGGTAGTATAATGTTATCTAATACCGATAATGGTGCAAGAGTAAAATTCTCTTTTTCTTATAAAATTTAAAAAAGTTGATAAAATATTGATAATTGTTTTATATCATTTCATTAAACGATGGAATGATATTTTTTTGTTTTAGAAAGGAATGATGTAAAATGAAAAAGAAAAAAATATTGATAATTGGAGGTGTATTAGTTGCTCTCATACTAGCAATAATTTTTATTACGGTGACAAAAAAAGAAGATGTTAGCCTTACGCCAATTATTACAGGAAGAGAGTATAACGAATCTTTCGATTATAATAAACTCATGATGAACATAAATGGTACACAGCAAGTAGTAGAAACAGAAGATGGATATTATTCATCAGTTGGTGGAGGATATTTGTATTTTATTGATAAAAAGACTGGAAAGGCAACTATTGTTTGTAATTTGCCTAATTGTAATCACGATAATCCCGAAACTTGTCCAGGATACATCAATACAAATGAGTTACATCTTTATGATGGAAAACTTTATTATAGTCATTCTTATGAGGGAGCAAGATATGTTTGGTCTATTGATTTAGATGGAAATAATAAAAAAAGAGTTCAAATGTTAGAAGATAACTATAATTATTTCTTTGCAGATAATGATTCGTTTATTATTCATAGAGGAATTGTCTATTATCCAATATCTACTGGAGAAATTATGGCAAATAAATTAGGTGCTGATATGAAAAATGCTGTTTCTATATTTAAAGAAGTACAAGATGAAGCAAAATTTATGAATGGTATGCAAGTTGTTCACGATAATATAGCAAGACAAATGTTATACGCCGATGGAGATTATATTTATTTAAGAGCGATTATAGAAAAAGATGATGGCTATGTAGAAACATTCTTTAGATATAACGCGTTGACTCGAAAAAGTGAAAAAATATTTGAAATTCCTTCAGAAGATGTAGTTGGTTCTTGGGAAGAGGCAGGAGTAAAATCAGAGGGTTGGTATATTACTGGTAATAAAATTTATTATTTCTTATCTGGTAATGGTCTATGGAAATATGATATGGAAACAAAAGAAAACTCAAAAGTTATTGATACGAAAGATAAAGGCTTCGGTTCGATAGATGGTAAGTATTTATATATCAATAATGGTAATGATCTTGGTAGTGAAAATTATGGTATGTTTGAAACCCGTAGAGATACTATTACAAAAGAAGAGATAAATGCTTTAAGTATAAAAGTCTATGACATTGAAACTGGTGAGTATGTTGGTGAAATCAAATATTCAGAAATATTTAACGATAAAAACTATGATAATTTTAAAATAGGTGGATTTACAAAAGATAAAATTTTACTTCGTGCAGATGGTTTCTTTGGTGGAGGAGATATTTATTACTACGCTTCAAGAACTGATATAAAAAATGCTAAGTTTGAAAAAACAAATTTTAATGATTAAGAGAAATTTATTAGGAAAGAGAGTGTTATTAAATGAAGAAAAAAGAATTGATAATTGGAGGAATACTATGTGTTATAGTAGTAATAATATTTATCCTCTTGGGTGGTAAGAAAGATAATTTTCTTACACCAGTTATTACAGGAAAAGAGTATAATGAGGATTATGATTATAACAAATATTTGCTAAATCCTTATTCTGAAAGTCACCTTGCAGAGGTAGAAGACGGATTTTATTATTTAGACGGAATACTAATGTACTATGATAAAAATAGTAAAAAAACTACTTATGTTTGTAGTAAACCGAACTGTCCGCATACTCCTGGAAGTGGTTGTGAAGCCTATTTATGGCATAGTGAATTACATTATTATAATGGAAAACTTTACTTTATAAGTGGTGGTATAGGAAGTGATCATAATAGTTATTTAAGCAGTATTAATTTAGATGGAAGTAATGAGCAAGTAGTTATGATATTAGAGAAAGATCAACATACTATGTGGACTAACAACGATACTTTGATTATTCATAGAGGAATAGTTTATTATAGAACATCAACTGGAGAAGTTATGGCAAATAAATTAGGTGCTGATGTTGATAATGCTGTACCAATATTTAAAGAAGATTTAATAGATTTAGAGTTTGATGAGAATGGTGGACAAATATTAGAGTTAGATTCATCAAGAAAAACATTATATGCAGATGGAGATTACATTTATATGCGACTTATGTTAAAGAAAGATGATGGCTATGTAGAAACATTCTTTAGATATAACGCGTTGACTCAAAAAAGTGAAAAAATATTTGAAATTCCTTCAGAAGATGTAGTAGGTTCTTGGGAAGAAACTGGAGTACAATCTGA
>CANQHY010000009.1 GCA_947623975.1 uncultured Bacilli bacterium | reverse complement strand
TTACTCCTGAAAACGGCATTAAATCTAGTAAAGAAAAAAATCCGTCAATAAACGGACTTTACTCTAAAAATTTACGTTTCTACCAATTTAGTCTTACAAACTCTATTTAATTCTATTTTCTGAAATTTAACTTTTCATTTGAGCTTTATGTTGTAGTATTACAATTGATGTGAAAATTTTTATATAAAAAAGTAATTCAAGTCGCAATAATGCAACTTGAATTACATGAATAGCGTAACCCAAAACATTAGATATTTATTCTAGAATTTTCTAGAGGACTTATACATTGTGATTAATTATTTTGAATTTTTAATCTATCTTTTAATAAAGTGCTAAGTGCTTCATTTCCTCTTTCTGTTAAATGAATTTTGTCTACCATGATGTAATCGTCGTTGGATATCATTTCTTGGTAAAAATCAATAATGTTGGCACCTTTTTCTTCTAAATAATTCTTTTCTTCTTCTGAAATCTTTTTAGTAAATACAATATAAATTTCGTGTTCTTTTAATAAACTTAATAATTCTTGATATTCATTCAAGTCTATTGAAAGACTAGCATCAAATACTAAGACTACTTTGTAATTTAATGTATTAGCTTCTATTTCTTTTTTTAATTTTCCTATTAAATCTTCTTTAGTTAATTCTCTTTCCATTGAAAATTGTGCTGTCTCAAAATTTTCATGAAGCTTTTCAAAGACATTTAGTAAAAGATCATTTCCATAAAAGCTTATTTTTTCTTTTTCTTCTTTTTCGTGTTGATTTAAAATTTCTTCTTTTTTCTTATTATATTCATCTAAATAATATTTATATATAGATTCGTATATTGCATTTGAATAGGCAATTTTTCCGTCGTGAGTTAAATGAATACGGTCTGCAATAAAGTATTCATAATGACCATTAGAAATAGTATTCCAATCAATTATATGGACATTTTCATGCTCTTTAGCAAAAGAATTTAGATTATCATTTACATGTACTTCATAATCATTTACGACATTAATCCAAAATACGTCTTGATTACCACAAGTTTCTAGAATTTCTAATTTACACCATAGTGGGCAATCACCATTTGAACCCAAATTTAAAATGACAGGACCATTAAGCATATTTTTATTTTTTAAATCCTTTAAAACATCGTTTGCAACCCAAGCAGTGCGGGATGTTTCTGCATCAAAGTAACCATTTGGAAACTGTTCATATAGGTTATCGAGAGCTCCTAACATAATTGAATCACCTACAGCTACTACCGCCATGTTATGAACTTTTTCTTTTAATTCTTGTTCTCCCATTTCCAAATTCTCTAAAGTTTCATTCCAATTTTCTTGTTCTTCTTTTAGATGTAGTTGGTATTCTTCTTGCTTCTTTAACATTATCTCTTTATTTTTTGCTAATTGATCTTCTAAAGCTTTTAATTCTTTAGTGTGATCTTCTGCTATAAAGTATTTATATCCTCCACATAAAACTGGAAAAGCAAATATTACTATTAAAATATAATGAATCATTTTCTGCTTTTTTTCTTTTAGCCTAAAATCGAGAGCTTTTTCTAATAAATAGGAAATGATTATTGTTAAAATAATTATAATAGGGTACTTTAAATAATTACTTAGTGATAACTGTTGAAAGAAAAAGATAATTGGGTATTGAACAAGATATATTTCATAACTTATTTTGGATAAGAAACCAACTATTTTATCTGATAGAGAATAGTCTGTTTTTGAATAAATAGTAGCATAATCGATAAGACGAGATGATAATATGGTTGAAATAATCATAGCAAATGGTGCCCAGTTATACTTTGGATCCACAATAATAAATAACCCAATTAAGATTATTATATAAAGTAATAATATTTTGTAATAATTTTTTTCTTTTTTAAGTTCTTTAGGGATAAATGATTTATAGTACGAATGAACAAATCCTAAAAATAGTCCAAAGAAAAGTGAAAAAGACCTAGTTAATGTGTTGTAATATGTTGTCATCATGTCCTTGTTATAGCTTGCCCATAGGAAATAAAAGATTCCAATTAAAGAAAACAATAGAGTAGTTATGCAAGGGATTTTTTTACTTATCTTATCGCCTAATTTTCGAAGAGGAAGATATATAAAAGGAAGAATAATATCAAATTGCAATAAGATGGAAATATACCAAAGGTGCATAAATGGTGAATCAATGTGTCTTGCAAAGTAATCAAGATTTGCACCTAGTTGCCAAAAGTTATTGTAACCAAATAACACAGATGTTGTCTCTGGTTTTAAATTTATCCAATTGATAGATTCTGTAAAAAATAACGATGCGAAAATAGTTAAAAATACAACTACTATCAAGGGAAGATATAGCTTAATAAAACGATTTTTGTAGTACTCCCAAAATGAAAATTTTTCCTTTTTAAAGAGCGATATGCATGAAAGATAACTACTTAAAACAAAAAAAGTACATACGGCAAGGTAGCCGCCTTTTAAAATATTTATGTGATATAACAATATAGCTAAACACGCTATAACACGAATAAAATTAATATCTTTATAATACTTCTTAACACGTTCCATTTCTTTACCTCTTATTTTAATTTTATTATATATCTCATATAAAAAATGTTCAATATTAACTAAATCTTTTTATGGTATTTTTAATATTGTTATAATCATAACA
This sequence comes from uncultured Bacilli bacterium, assembly GCA_947623975.1. Classification (GTDB taxonomy): domain Bacteria; phylum Bacillota_I; class Bacilli_A; order RF39; family UBA660; genus RUG13868. Next base: position 16,556 of record CANQHY010000009.1, on the reverse strand, counting down.
AAAAATCTTTAGTTGCAGTTTAAAAATTAATACATAGAATAAAACAGGAGGTATTACTATGGATAATTGCAATAATAGTTCTGATATTAATAATTACTGTCAAAATGCCGATAAATTATGTTTTACTAGGATAGTATCAATTATGGGACCGACTGGTCCTAGTGGACCCAGTGGGGCTATGGGAGCATCGACAGTTATTTTGGGAAATTATTCTAGTTTAGAAGAATTAAAAGAAGCTAATCCTACAGGTCATATTGGCAATTCTTATATAGTTGGTGATGATCTTTATACTTGGTCAGTAGAAAATAATGAATGGCATAATGTTGGTGTTATTAGAGGACCTAAGGGAGATGATGGTCCTACGGGTCCAAAAGGTGAAAAGGGAGAAACAGGACCAGCTGGACCAAAAGGAAACGACGGGACTAGCGTAACTATCTTAGGTAATTATGATACTGTAGAACAACTAAAAAGAAATCATCCTAAGGGAATAGCTGGGCAGTCTTATTTAGTTGGGGATAATTTGTATGTTTGGTCAGATGAGAGTGATGATTGGATCGATGTTGGAATTATTCGCGGGCCTCAAGGAGTAGAAGGAAAAACGGGACCGACTGGACCCAAAGGAGAGCAAGGACCAAAGGGGGATACTGGACCAAAAGGCGAAGATGCACCAATAAATTTGCCAGCAGCATTATTCCTTACAACATCTGAAGATTTAGATAATGGAACCTATATAGTAGAACCAGATGAAAATTTTCCTTTAGCACTTAAAACAATGGATACAGATTCTTTATTTTATATAAATAGTGATAATAACACGATAACTTTTTTTAAAAAAGGAATTTACAGAATTGATTTTTCTGTTATTGCCCATCCGACTTTACCAGTAAGCCCTCAGGCTGGATCAAACATAATTTCTGTTGGTTTTAAAAAAGTTGGCGAAAGTACTGTTTATGCTGGTATTTCTGTTCGGGCTAATAATACAGACTCTGTTTTAGTTAATGGAAGCGGCGTTATCAATTTAACTTATGATAGAGAATGGTTTGAACTGGCTAATTTAGGTAAGTATTCTGTTATTGTCGAAAGTCCTTCTGTCGATGATCTTATAACCGAATCTTCACTAGTTACACCAGCAGTTTCTATTCTTATTCAAAAAATTGGTTAATATAGTAAATTTTTAGTGATAATGCTATAATAGTAGTGAAGTGAAATGATAATGAATGAAGAAATAAATATAAAATTGAAATCTTTAAAAAAATCAAAGTTCAGAAATAGTTTTCACCTTAGAGAAAAGGATAAAAACTATGTATTAAGTAAGGGATATGACAAAATAAAAGAACATTGTTATGACTTTATTGAAAAACGTTTGGCTAAAGCATATATAGAAAATGATGGTAGACAGACACCCATGAAGGGTCACCCTGTCTTTATTGCTCAACATGCAACAGCAACTTGTTGTCGCGACTGTCTTTATAAATGGCATCATTTAGAAAAAGGAAGAGAACTTTCTAAAGAAGAAATTAATATGATAGTAGAATTAATTATGACTTGGATTAAAGAGGAAATGAATAATTAGAAAGATTTCTTTTTCTTTTTTTGTTATAATTAATGTTGTTATAAGAAGAGGCGTCTATGGATAATATTTTTAAAGGATTTATAAAAGCTTTTTTCATTTTGGTAGTAATATGTACAATTTTGTTTTCTATAAGCTATAATGCTTGGAAAAATGAAGGATTTTCTGATGATTTGAATTTATCTGATTATTTTGAAGAAGAAAAGCATTATTATCCGCAAGTTACTGATAATAAAAAGGAAATAGCTAAAGAACTATATAAGAAGATAAATTATAAATTTGTAGAAGAGAATTTTGGAACAGATTTTTATGATGAATATTATGAAAATGAAGATTCTGATTTTTCTTCAGAGTTTATGATTTATCTTGCTATTATAAATTTAGAAAAAGATAGTTTTATGACTGAATGTAATAATAAAATAATTTTGTCTAGTGATGTAGTTGATAATAAAATACAGGAACTTTTTGGTACAAATGCAACATATGAAAATAAATCATATGAAAATAAAGAAAAGACATTTGCAATTAATTATCTATCGGATTCTTCTACTTATGAGGTTGTTAATACTAGTTGTAGTGGGATAGAATTTCAAAAAAATTACATCGAAACAGAATTCTTTGATAGCAAGCAAATTGACAAAAATTTAATTGTAACTGAGATTACTTATTATACTAGTTATACTTTAAAAGTAGATGGTAGCTATGTACTTAATTACCATTCTGGTCTAACACCGGATTCTAATATAATTTATAATAGCAACATGACAGCTAATATCGATAAAAATAAATTTACTAAATATAATTATATATTTGTTGAAATCTCTCCTAATAAATATTATCTTTCGAAAATAGAAAAAGAAGAAAAATAATAAATTTTGCATAATTTAAATATTTACCAATAACCTTATATTGGTGATACTATGTATGAAAAAATTAAACTAAAATATAATCTTAATGGTCTTGAGCCATATATTAGTGAAGAGACTATGAATATTCATTATAATGTTTTATATACTAGGTATTTAAATAATTTGAATGAGATACTTAAGAAAAATTCTTTTGATTTTTCCATTCCTAAGGAAGAAATATACAATATTATCGAAAGATTTCCTGCTAGCGATAGAGAGAATATTCTTTTTAATTTAGGAGGCGTTTTGAATCACGAGTTATATTTTGACACATTTATTAGTGGAGAGGATAAAAATGCCGATAAATCTAATTTAGTAGTTGAAAAATATAAGTCGCTAGATAATTTTATTAATAAGTTTATGGAAAAAGCCAAAAAAGTAAGGGGATCCGGTTATACTTTTTTAGTGGTAGATAAAGATAGAGAATTAGCACTTGTCAATCTTTCTAATCAAGATAATCCTTATCGTTGTGGCCTATTTCCAATAATGAATTTAGATTTGTGGGAACATGCTTATTTTTTAGATTATAAAGCTGATAAAGAGCAATATATTAAAAATTATTTTAAGATAGTCGATTTTGATAAAGTTAGTAAAAAATACGAAATGCTTAAGAAAAATATTTGTTAGTTATTGAAATGTCACTGGTTTTATGCTATATTTTGGAATATAGTTAAATCAAATGACGAAGACGTAGTTAAAAAATTCTTAATAGAGATTCTGGGATGGTGGAAACTGGAAAAGACTATTTAACTTGAATCACTTCTGATGATTTTTATGGATAAGATAAAAACGGTAACGCGTTATAGTAATGAGTGCATATATTATATGAATTAAGGTGGTAACACGGTTTTTCGTCCTTTGACTGATAGCCGTGTTTTCTTTTTAGGAGGGAGGAATTTATGTTATTGAATTTATTTTTACTTGTGATCGGTTTTATTGTTTTAATAAAAGGTGCTGATTTTTTTGTAGATGGTGCTAGTAGTTTTGCGAGTAATCTCAAAGTTCCTAAAATGGTAATTGCTCTTAGTATCCTGGCTTTTGGTACTAGTGCACCAGAGTTTGCAGTTTCCTTTAAATCGATGTTAGAAGGAAGCGGTGAACTTGTTTTAGGAAATGTAATAGGAAGCAATATTATTAATATTTTATTAATTTTAGGAGTTTCTTCTCTTATCTGTCCTCTAACAGTTAAAAGTGATACTATAAAAAAAGAAATACCGATATTGTTTATGATTACACTCTTACTTTCTGTATTATTTTGCGATAATATATTGGGTAGTGATGAAATCAATATAATAACGAGGTCAGATGGAATAGTAATTTTACTTTTCTTTTCAATTTTTATTTATTATTTGTTTTCAGTTATTAGAAAAAGAAAAGAAGAAGAGGAAACTAGTAAATACCCGTTGGGTAAATCAATTATTATATCTATTTTAGGAATCATAGCCATTATTTTAGGTAGTCATTTTGTGGTAGAAGGTGCAACTTTTATTGCTAAATGTTTTGGAGTAAGTGAAAGAATTATTGGTCTTACGATAGTGGCACTTGGAACCTCTTTACCAGAGCTTATGACATCAATAGTAGCAGCTAAAAAAGGTGAAGTGGACCTCGCTGTGGGTAATATTTTAGGAAGTAACATATTTAATATTGGAATAGTACTAGCTTTACCAGTTGTAATCTTTGGTGATATAGTCCCAATTGGATTTAGCTTAGTAGATATAATAGTTATGATTATAAGTACCGTAGTTTTGTTTTGGTTTTCGGCAAACGATCAAAGAATTTCTGCAAAAGAGGGATTTATTATGCTTGCTATATTCCTACTTTACTATGGATATATGATAATAGAAGGAGTGTTTTAAAATGAATAAGAACAAAAAAGTTACAAATTTAAGGGTAGGAGCATTTAGTAATTGGCCTATAGTAGATTCCCTTCAACTAGGATTACCAACGGATAACGTAAATTACGATCTTGTTTTTGCAAAAGATATAACTGAAAAAGGGAAAAATCGTTCTGAACAAGAAAAGCCAAATACTAAAATAGCAGCTTTCAAACGTACTAATGTTGCAAAAAAAATGAAATTAAAAAAATAAAGAAAAATAAAGGAGGGATAATATGGAGTTTAAAGAGTTAGCGAAAGGTAAAAATTCAGAAATAGAAAAAGAAATAAGCACAAGATGGGAAAAGATGAATATTTTACAGCAAACTATTGACAATAGAAAAGATAGTAAAAATTTCGTATTTTACGATGGCCCAGCAACTGCTAATGGAATGCCAGGAATACACCATATGCTTGCTAAATTATTGAAAGATGTATTTTGTAAATACAAAACAATGCAAGGGTATAAAGTACTTCGTAAAGTAGGATGGGATACTCATGGTCTTCCTGTTGAAGTTCAAGTTGAAAAAGAACTAGGTTTTGAAGGCAAGAACGATATCGAAAAATATGGTATTGAAAAATTCAATCAAAAATGTCGTGAAAGTGTTTGGAAAAATGAAAAGGCTTTTAAAGATTTTACGGTGAAAATGGGACAGTTTATCGATCTTGAACATCCTTATATAACTTATGAAAATAGTTATATTGAGACCGAATGGTGGATTTTGAAAAAATTCTTCGATGCTGGACTTATCTATGATGGCTTAAAGATTCTTCCATATTGTCCAAGATGTGGAACAGGACTAGCATCGCACGAAGTTGCTCAGGGTTATGAAGAGATAAGCGTAAATACAGTAACCGTTCCTTTTAAGATGAAAGACGAAGAAAATACGTATTTATTAATATGGACAACGACCCCTTGGACGCTTTTATCTAATGTTGCAGCTTGTGTAAATCCAAATGAAGAATATGTAAAATGTTTGTCAAAAGGGTATAATTTCATTGTTGCCAAAAAGCTTGCTGGTAAAGTTTTAGGTGATGATTATGAAATAGTGGCAACTTACAAAGGAAGCGATTTAGAATACCGTGAATACGAACAATTTTTGCCAATTTTAAAAGTCAACAAAAAGGCTTTCTACATAGTGTGTGCTGATTATGTAACGATGGAAGATGGAACTGGTATTGTTCATATTGCACCAGCTTTTGGACAAGACGACTACGAGGTTGGTTTAAAATACGATTTGCCAGTTTTAAATCCAGTTGGTGAAGATGGTTGTTATACAGAAGGACCATGGAAAGGTAGACTCGTAGTTGATGGAAGCTTAGAGTTAGACATAATAAAATACTTAGCGAGTGAAGATAAACTATTTAAAAAGCAAAAGATGACTCATAATTATCCACATTGTTGGCGATGTCATACACCACTTGTTTATTATTCAAAACCTAGTCTTTATATTAAAACTACTGCTTTTCAAGATATAATTATCAGAGAAAACAGTAAAGTTAATTGGTATCCTTCTTATGTTGGTGAAAAAAGATTTGGTAACTGGCTTGAAAATATGAATGATTGGGCTATTTCTAGAAACAGATATTGGGGAAGTCCAATACCACTTTGGCGATGCAAATGCGGCCATGATGAGATGATTGGTTCAATCGAGGAGTTAGTAGAAAAGTCTATAGAAAAAATAGATAATACTATTGATTTACACCGTCCTTTTGTCGACAATATCCATATAAGATGCCCAAAATGCAAAGGGGAAATGTCTCGAGTACGCGACGTTATCGATTGTTGGTTTGATTCTGGTAGTATGCCTTTTGCTCAGTATCATTACCCATTTGAAAACAAAGAACTTTTTAAAAGTCAATTTCCAGCTGATTTTATTTCCGAGGGAATCGATCAGACACGTGGTTGGTTTTATTCACTACTTGTCATATCAACTTTTGTTATGGGAAAGAGTCCTTATAAAAATGTTTTAGTAAATGATTTATTACTAGATAAATATGGCCAAAAAATGCATAAATCTAAAGGAAATGCGGTAGAACCTTTCTCTACAATTGAAAAGTATGGGGCCGATGCAACTAGATGGTATATGCTTTATACATCGCCAGTATGGACACCATTAAAATTTGATGAAGAGGGAATTAAAGAGGTTCAAGCAAAATTCTTTAATACTCTTAAGAATACTTATACTTTCTTCCAGATGTATGCTAATACTGACAAAGTTGATCCAAGAGAGTTTAAAGTCGAATATAAGGATTTAGAAGAAATAGACAAATGGTTGCTATCTAAATGTAATAGACTTATTAAAGATGTAACTAAGGCAATGGATGAGTATGATTTAAATAAAGCTGTTAAAATGATTAATTCTTTTGTAAATGAAGAATTATCTAACTGGTATATAAGAAGAAATAGAAGAAGATTTTGGGGAAGCTCTTTAGATAAAAGCAAGATGGCAGTCTATAGTACAACTTACGATGTTCTAATTATCTTGTGCAAATTAATCGCTCCAATTGCGCCTTTCATCTCAGAGGAGATATATACTAATTTGACAGGAAAATTATCAGTTCATCTTGAAGATTATCCAAAATGTGATGATAAATTGATCGATGAAAAAATAGAAATTAGAATGGACTTAGTTCGCGATTTAATATCTTTGGGACGTAATGCTAGAGAAGAAGCAAAGATAAAGGTAAGACAACCTATTAACAAAGTGATATTAGATAAGAAAGTAGAACCTATTATAACAGATTTGAAAACTTTAATTTATGAAGAATTGAATGTAAAAAATATCGAATTTACTGACGATTTAAGGGAATATATGTCATTTGAAATAAAACCTAATTTTAAAGTTTGTGGACCAATTTTTGGAAGCAATATAAAAGAATTAACGCAAGCTTTAAATAAACTTTCACAAGAAGAAATTATAAGTATCAAAAACGGAAAGATGGTAACAGTTGAAATTACAGACAAAAAATATGATATAAGTTTAGATATGGTCGATATTAGAATTAACTCTAAGGAAGGATTCAATGCTTCTAATGAGGGGGCTAATTTTATAATACTCGATACAACTTTGACTAGTGATTTAATAAATGAAGGAATAGCAAGAGAATTGATAAGTAAAGTACAACAATTAAGAAAAAACAAAGATTTCGAGATAACTGATAGAATAAAAATCTATTATGAGAAAAATGTTAAATTTGAAGAGGCTATTAAAGAATTTATTGATACTGTAAAGAATGAGACTTTAGCTCTTGAAATAACGCCAAAAGATAACTGTAGTGAAGTACTAGATTTAAATGGCATTGACGTTAAATTAGATATCGAAAGAATAAAATAGATAGAAAAGAATTTTTGATAAATTGTCAAAAGTTCTTTTTCTGTTTATAATAATATCAGTATAGTAGTGTAGGTACAATAAAGGAAGGCTAATCAAAAAATGATTACATTTAATAATTTGAAGAAAATAAGTGCCGTTATAATAATGCTCTTATTAGTATCTGGATGTAAAAATAAAACTCCAACAATTAAAGAATTAAACCAAGAAAAGAAAATAACTAATAGTTATATTGAAACGATTTCTACTAGTGCAGTTCCGTTTATTACATTATCGAATGATTATGACAATATAATTATGAGCGAAGATGAAATAAGCTTGTATAACGAAGAAATAAGAAAAAAGACCGATATGATGTATGATATTAAGAATATAAAGTTTGTATCTAAAGACGATATTTTTAATTATATTACTAGTTATAAAATACCATCTTTGCCCAAGTATAGTGATGGTGCAGAAATAACTAATTCGACTATTGATTTTATACTTGATAATAGAAATCTATCTAATATAGAGCAATCCCAAAAAATTCAATGGGGAATTATTGTAAAAAGAGCTAATTTAAGGAGTTTTCCTACTGATTGCCATTTTTATAATAATAGAAATGATTCTAATTTTGATAATATTCAAGAAACTGAATTACATGTTAATACTCCTTTAATTATTATTCATGAGAGTAAAGATAGACTATGGGATTTTGTTATAACTGAAACGTATGTTGGCTGGGTAAAAAAAGAAAATATTGCTCTTGCTAATGAAAATGATATAAATTTCTTTATAAATAATTCGTCTTTTGGAATTATAACTGCTGAAAAGATAGTTGTTGATGATGTACTTTTGGATATGAGTGTAAAGCTTCCTTTTATTACGACTGTTGAGGAAGGTTATAGACTAGTATTACCAATAAAGTTAGAAAACTCTTTTGTTGGTAAAAAAATAATAACTATAGGAAGAGATTCTGCTCATATTGGTTATCTGCCATATACGAAGAAAAATGTTATAATTCAAGCTTTCAAGTACGAGGGTGTAGGCTATAGTTGGAGTGGAATGAATGAAGGTGTTGATTGCTCTAGTTATGTCTCTAATGTTTATGGAACATTTGGTTTTAAATTTCCTAGAAATACATCTAGTCAAAATAAAAGTGTAGGCAAAGTGATCTCGCTAGCTGGTAAAAGTAATCAGGAAAAACTAAAAATAATTGAAAATAATAATCCAGCACTTTTATATGAAAATGGACATGTAATGATTTACATAGGCAAAAAAGACGGGAAAAATTATATAATTCATTCAAACGCTGCTACAATGAATGTTGCAGTAACCGTTTTAGATAACAGTGAATATTTGAAAGATATAAATAGACTAGTTCTACTTACTGAAAACTATTGTTAATCAAAAAAATAAGAAAAAAAAGACATTTCCGTTGCTAAAATAATTTAAAAATGGTAACATTATTGTAGATAAGATAGGGGAAATAGGAGTTGGTATAATGCTAGTATCATTGATAAAGAAAGATAAAATTTATTCACTTACCTTACCACTTGCTATAAATGGTACATATTGGGTATCAGACATGGACAAAAATGGTATGGAAAGAAAAATTGTCAGTGTCGAAGAAAAAAATGGAGAGTGGATTCTTAAAAGTAATAGCGATAGTAAAATTATCGAGGAAGATAGAATTATAAATGAAGTAGTTTTGACAAACTACAGTTTTCATTATGTTCAAATTGAAAAAGAAGAAATAGCTCTTCTTTATTGCTGTCCAGTGTATGAGCCTAACAATATTCAAGTCGAGGTAAAAAATTCTTCTGAAATACTTATAGGTAAAAGTTCGTTGTGTAAAATTATCTATAATATACCAACTGTGTCCGATGAACATGCCAAATTAGTCTACAACAACGGCACATGGGAAATAACAGATTTAGAAAGTCAATTTGGAACTTATATAAATAATGAAAGACTTATTGGAACAAGAAAACTAGAACATGGTGATATTATATTTATAACGGGATTAAAAATGGTAGTTTTAGGAAATTTGATAATTACTAATAATCCTTTCGATAGAGTAAAATACAGTAGTGATATATTTTCTTTGTACCAAAAAGCAAATGTTGCAATAGAAGCAACTGATGAAGAGAAAAATGCTGAACTAGAAGTATACGAGGATAATGATTATTTTTTTAGATCGCCTAGATTTAAAACTATAATTGAGAAGGAAGAAATGGTAATAGATCCACCACCTGGAAAGCAACAACAAGATGATACGCCAATAATATATACAATAGGACCTATGATTACATCAGGTATGACATCTCTTGTCAGCCTTGCTAATACACTTATGTACGTTAACTCTGGGCAGAGGACCTTGGAACAATCTTGGCCAGCTTTTGTAACAACTGGTGCTATGATAGCAAGTATGTTTATTTGGCCTTTAATAACTAGAAATTACCAGAAAAAACAGAAAATAAAATATGAAAAAGAACGTCAAGAGAAATATGGAGCTTACATCGATAGCAAGAAGAATGAAATTGACTTAATAATGAAAAAGCAAAGACAAATCTTAATAGAAAACTTTATTACATTAGAAGAATGCGAAAGAATAATCTTGACAAGAAATAGACAATTATGGGAAAGAAAAATCGAACATGCCGATTTCTTATCCTTAAGACTTGGTATTGGTAATTCACCTGTAGAACTTGATATAAAATATCCTGAAGAACATTTCACGATGGATGAAGATAATCTTAAAAAGATTCTTAGTACTTTAGTAGATAAATCAAAGGATTTAATTGATGTACCAATAAGTATATCTCTTACCGAAAAATACATATTAGGTGTTGTCGGCAAGTGGATAGAAACTAAAGAATTTATTAAACAATTGATATTGCAGATAATAACTTTTCATAGCTACGAAGATGTTAAATTTGTTTTCCTTGTCGACTATAAACATGAACAGGATTGGGAGTTTGCTAAAATGCTACCTCATACTTGGAGTAATGACAAACAACTAAGATTTTTTGCTACTGATTATGAAGAGATGTGTGAGCTATCTTCTTATTTGGAAAGAACGTTAGAAAGCAGGATGGAACAAGATAAGGATGATTATAAAGCGTTTTCTCCTTATTATATAATAATAACAGATGATTACAAAGTCGCTAAAAATGTTCAAGTGGTAGCAAGCACTTTAAAATTAAAGAAAAATGTAGGAATAAATGTTATTGTACTTAATGAAAATTTGTCAACTCTTCCAAATGAATGTACTACGTTCTTGAGTATAAATGGAAAAAGTGGTGCTTTATTTGAAAGTGAGTTAACATCTGATAAGCAAAAGGAATTTGTTATAGATAATTACACTCAAGGAAATTTTATGAATTGTTGCAGAAAGGTTGCTAATATACCAATAAAATTTGCACAAGATAGTTATGCTTTACCAAATGTTATTGATTTCCTAGAGATGTATGGTGTAGGTAAAGTTGAACAACTAAATGCTGTGTTCCGTTGGAAAATGAGTAATCCAACCTCTACTTTGCAGGCTCCAATTGGAATAGATTCACATGGAATGTTGTTTAAGTTAGACATACATGAGAAAGCCCATGGACCACATGGACTTATAGCAGGAATGACAGGTTCTGGTAAATCAGAATTCATAATAACTTATATTTTGTCATTGGCTGTAAATTATCATCCATATGATGTTTCATTTATATTGATAGACTATAAAGGTGGTGGACTTGCTGGAGCTTTTAAAAATGATGATACGGGTGTAAAACTTCCACATTTGGCAGGTACTATCACCAACCTTGATACTATTGAAATGAATAGATCTTTAGTATCTATTCAGAGTGAATTGAGAAGAAGACAGACGATTTTTAATGAAGCAAGACAAGCTTTGAACGAAGGAACGATCGATATATACAAATATCAGAAGTTTTACCACGAGGGATTGGTTAAAGAACCAGTATCTCATTTGCTTATTATATCTGATGAATTTGCCGAATTGAAAGTTCAACAACCAGAATTTATGGATCAATTGATTTCTGCAGCTCGTATTGGGCGTAGTTTGGGTGTTCATTTGATTCTTGCAACACAAAAACCAAGTGGAGTCGTAAATGATCAAATTTGGTCTAACGCTCGTTTTAGAGTATGTTTAAAAGTACAAGATAAATCTGATAGTAATGATATGTTGAAAGTTCCTGATGCTGCATACATAAAACAGACTGGTCGTTTCTATTTGCAAGTTGGATACAATGAGTATTTTGGACTTGGACAGTCAGCTTGGTGTGGAGCTGCATATTTTCCAACAGAAAAAGTTAAGAAAAAGATAGATACATCGATGAACTTTGTCAACAATATTGGAGCAGTGGTTAAAGAAACTGATGAAATAAAAAAAGATAAAGTAAAAGCAGAAGGAGAGCAACTAACTAATATAGTTAAATATTTATCCGATATAGCTGCAAAGGAAAAAATTCAAATAAAACAACTATGGCTAGATAAGATTCCAGCTCTAATATATATAGACAAATTAACTACTAAGTATAATTATGTGCCAACCCCATTTATAATAAACCCAATTATAGGTGAGTTCGATGATCCGTTTAACCAAAGACAAGGAATATTGACATTGCCAATATCAGAAGATGGAAATGCTATAATTTATGGTTCTGCTGGAAGCGGTAAAGAACAAATGCTAAATGCCATAATTTATTCATCTATTACTACTCATAAACCAGAAGAGGTTAACTTTTATATTTTAGAATTCGGAGCCGAATCATTGAGAATTTTTTCTAAGGCTCCTCATGTAGGCGATATTCTTTATTTAAACGATAGCGAGAAAATAAGTAATCTTTTTAAGATGCTAAGAACAGAAATAGATAGAAGAAAGAAACTTTTTGCGGACTATAGCGGCGACTATCAAAGCTATGTAAAACTAAGTGGTAATAGTGTTCCTAATTTTGTCGTAATAATAAATAACTATGAAGCATTTAGTGAGGTTTACCAAAATTACGAAGATATAATATTGCAACTTACTAGAGAAGGAACTAAATATGGTGTGTTCTTTATATTTACTACTAGTGCAAGTAATATGATAAGATACAGGCTAGCTCAAAACTTTAAGCAAAAATTGGTTTTACAATTAAATGATGAAAATGATTATTCTTCAATACTTGGAAATGTAAGAGGAACAAAACCTTCTGATATTGTAGGAAGAGGATTAGTCGATTTGGGATCGATTTATGAATTTCAAACAGCATCTATTTGTAAAGAGGAACAGGTGAATGATTTTATAAGAGAGACTTGTGAAAACTTGAGGAAAAACACGACATATAAGGCTAAAGCTGTACCAATATTACCAGATAAAGTAACTTTTGACTTTGTAAAAGAAAGCTTTGATGGCCTTAATAAATTACCTATTGGTGTAGAGAAAAAGAGTTTAAAAGTCTCTACCGTTAATGTATTAAAAAATTATACAACACTTATAACATCACTTGATGTATTAGTATTAAAACCATTCTTGACGGAAATTTTGAAAGAAATAAGTACTATAAATAATATAAAGATAGTTGTAATAGACGCTGAAGATATCATTGATAGTGAAAGCTTAAGTAATACTGACTATTATAATTCTAATTTGGACAATGTTTTTACAAAAATATATACAGATATAAAGAACGCTCAAGAAAAATATCAAAACAGTAATTTTGATAAGCAAAGTATTGCCGATTTGCCTGTTACATTATGTTTGATTGCAGGAATTGATAAGTTCCAAGCTAAGATTTCAGCTGAAAACAAAAAAATCTTCGGAAAGCTATTTGAACTTGCTAAGGAATTAGACAAGTATTGTTTCCTACTAGCTGATAGTGTTGACAAATTTAAAAAAGTAGAGTACGATGATTGGTATAGAAATACAGTAAATAATAATAGGGGAATTTGGGTTGGTGATGGAATTGCAAATCAATTTGCGATAAAGTTAACGAAAACTTCAAAGGAATTATACGATGAGATAGGTAATAGATTTGGATATGTGGTCGAAAGAGGAATGCCGGTTTTAATTAAATTGTTAGAAGATGGAAGCGGAGATGAGAATTAGTGAATAAAGTTTTTATAATAGTTGAAGTTCCATTAATAGAAGCAAAATATGAGGTATATATTCCGGTTGGGAAAAAAATATACAAAGTGGCACAATTGTTATCAAAAGCAGTTTCGGAGCTTTCGGGTGGTCATTACCCTGTTAGGGAAGATGCTATGATATATAACAAAGTTACTGGTAAGCCATATAATATAAATTTGACTGTTAAAGATTCTGATATTAGAAATGGTACAGAAATAATATTAGTTTAAGGATGTGATAAATATGATATTAAGAAGTAAGCCTTTTAGTTTAACAAATATGAGATTTAGCGTATACCATGCCGATGCTGATGATGATACTGGTGGCTATCAGTATGATGGAGAGACAACGGAAATAGACTATGATGCGGTTTTAGATACATGTGACGATTGGAATACTGCTAGCAATGATTTAGAAAATGCTGCAGATGATTTTATGGATAACTTTCAAGCTATTTCTTTTTTAGCAGGAGATTATATGGAGATGATTAAAGATAGTTTGAATGATATGGCGGCTGCATCTAAAAGTTTAGTTGATGGTGTTAAAACGTTTGCCGAGTACCTTAAGAATCAAGATGATGATTCAAATTCACCGATAATTCCTCCTATTACCGATGTTGTTAGTGGTGGCGGCGGTTCTAGTAATAACAATGACAATAACAATAATTTTGACAGTCTAGTTCCTGGTCAGTCTGATAAGGATGTAATTTCGCCAGAACAAAAGGAAGATCTCGATAAACTTACTTTTGAAATAGAGGATACTTATGGTTTGGTTGATTCTTTAAAAGACTTAGCATCAGAAAAAGATGTTTATATGGATGAATTGTTAGAAGATAAAGAATTTGCTGACGATTTAAAAGAATTGCTTCTTAAATCACCTTATTTATCAGATACTACAATAAAGGAATTAGAAGATGTTGACAGCGACGTTTTAAGATTGTTGCTAAAAGATATTATGAGTGGTAATAGACCAGAATTATTTAATATAAATCCTCTTAATTTAGGCGTTGTTTATACATATTTAAAATCTATTGCTAATGAAAATAATATTACAATTGAAGAACTATTAAATAAAGACAAGTATTCTGATTTATTAAGAGATGCACTTAGTAATTTTGAGGATGTTGCAAAATTTTTGGATGAAATAAAAGATTTATCTAGTGAAGAATATCAGGCAACGCTACTTAAAATATATGATGGTGATGGCATTGGCGATATGACAGATAGTACAGTTGGTATAATAAGAGAATATATTGATTATCTTTCTACAGAATCTGAAATAAGTGTTGAAGAATTGCTTACTGATACTAAGTATGCTGATGTATTAAAAACAGCAGGTGAAGAGTTTAAAGATTCAGTAACATTTATGGCAGCAGCAGCAAATTACAGCGAAGAAGGTATGACGGATATTGTTGGCGGTATGTTACAAGGTAAAAATGCTCGTGCTTTTGGAATGGACAATGATGAACTTGTTAAATTTAAACAAGAAATAGAAGAGATAGCTAAAGACAATGGGACTACGTTAAATAAATTTTTATCTGATTCTAAATATGCTGATTATGCTAAAGATGCATTGGTTAGTAGCAAATACACTGAGGATGTCGGTAGAATTTATAAAGACGATGATGCTTCTGTCTCACAAAATGTAATAAAAAATTTGTGCGATCAAATTGTAGAAAAAAGTGATACCGATGATCAAAAGATAAATATAAGTGAACAAGAGACTGATAGTAATAGTGATCAGATGATATTTAGAAAGGAGTGATTTGGTGTGGTTAAATTGTATGCTGACTATCAAAAACTCTCAAGTTATGCTAAAATGTTAGAAGATAATTGTAAAAGGTTAGACAATATCCGAAAGGACATGCAAAATGTTGTGGCTGATGTTGAAATATCAGCGTGGAATGGTGCTGATTATCAAGCATTTTGTGCAAAATTTAGCGATTTTACTAATTTGTTGACTAAAATGGAGAATAACATCGCTAATTTTAGTGAATTCATTTTAGGAAAGGTTGAACGTTACGATAAAGCTGAGTCTTATTTTAAAAGTCAAATTAAAGGAAGAAGGAATGTTTAAATGGGAAAAATAAATATTGATACTAATCAGCTTTCTTCTGCTATTCAAATTCTTGAAGAAAAGACACAAGAAATGTATGAAATATTTTCAAACATAGAATCAGAAACAAAAAAAGTACCGCAATTTTGGCAAGGAAAAGTAAGTGAAGGTAACATTGGAAGATTTAATGAATTCATAAAGAACTTTGAACCAACTAAAGAAAAGTGTGCACAGTATATATCTTTTTTAAAAGATGTGGCAAAAAAATATTCTGATTTAGATGAAAACTTAAAAAAATCATTTGATGCTTAAAAAAAATAGTTAGGAAATGGGGTGTAGTGATGGCAATAACAATAGATGAGATTTCCAGCGGTTTGACTTATTTGCAAGATTTTTTGAATTCTGGTTTAGAAGCAAATAATTTACCAGAAAACGCTGATTTTACGGTTAATATTGACCGTTTAAAAGACAAATTTGAAGAAATTCAAGAGGAAATAGGCGAAAATTGGAAAAATGATTCTGAAGTAGCTGTTAATTCTATATTAAGTAATATTATAGAAGGTATTGGTAGAGTTTCGACAAGTTCGAGTAATACTTTGGGTACTTTTCTTACTAAAATAAAATCTGTATTTAATTGTATTGAAAAAATAGATGATGATCTAGCTGATTTAAATGGTAAAAATGAATTTATTGTTGTGGTTGACGCAA
>CANQHY010000008.1 GCA_947623975.1 uncultured Bacilli bacterium | reverse complement strand
GATAACTATTATGAAATAACTATTAAAGTTGATAAAAATTCTTAATTTGATTGTAAAAAAAGAAATATTTTGGTGTGCTTTTTTGGCATATGATATTTCTTTTTTGATGCTTTTTAAACCAATTTAATTTTATTAGAAATTTTTTGACAAAATGTTTATTAATTTCTTATTGTTTGATAAAATATAGGTACGAGATTTAGAGAAGGTGATGTAGATGAGTAAAATGATATCATTAGTTAATCAAAAAGGTGGAGTTGGAAAGACAACGACTAGTATTAATCTTTCTGCATCACTAGCATATTTAGGGAAAAAGGTATTACTTCTCGATTTGGATCCGCAGGGAAATACAACTACAGGAATAGGTATGAATAAAGGGGATATCGATAAAACTGTATACGATGTTTTGATAGGACGTTGTGATATCAAAGATGCAATTATTCACACAAAATATAAAAGATTGGATTTGCTTCCAGCTACTGTTAATCTTCATGGATTAGATACTGAATTTTTTGAAAGGAGCAAGGAAGAACCAAATTTTGTTAAAGGGGCACAGTTGAAAAATAAGATTGACCCAATAAGAGATGATTACGATTTTATTATTGTAGATTGCCCACCATCACTTAGTATAATAACAATTAATGCTTTAACAGCATCAAATTCTGTAATTATTCCTGTCCAATGCGAATTTTTGGCATTAGAAGGTATAATGCAACTCTTGAATACGATAATGATGGCTCAGAAGCAACTTAATCCTAAGCTTGAAATAGAAGGAGTACTTTTGACAATGCTAGATTCACGTGCAAATCTAGGATTTGAGGTTGTCGAAGAGATAAGAAAATATTTTAAAGAGAGAGTTTATAATACGATTATACCTCGATTAGTTAGACTGGCTGAGTGTCCCTCTCATGGTAAACCAATTATCGCGTATGATCCAAAGTGTAGGGCATCCGATGCCTATTTAAATTTAGCAAAGGAAGTGATTGAAAGAAATGGACAACAATTATAAAAGAAGAGCTTTAGGAAAAGGATTAGAAGAATTATTTAATAGTGAGCAATTAAACTTTGACACTTTAGAGGAAAAAATTATCGATTCTACACCAAAAGATGAAATAGTAGAAATAGATTTAGCTGAACTAAGACCAAACCCATATCAGCCCAGAAAGGTTTTTGATGAAGATAAACTAAAGGAATTAGCTGATTCTATTAAAGAACACGGTATCTTTCAACCTATTATTGTTAAAAAAAGTTCCATTAAAGGTTATGAAATAATAGCAGGAGAGCGTAGATTTAAAGCTGCCAGTATGGCAGGGCTTGGGAAAATACCTGCTATAGTAAGAGATTTTACTGATGAGGAAATGATGGAAATCGCTTTACTTGAAAATCTTCAAAGAGAAAACTTAAATGCTATTGAGGAAGCGATGGCCTATAAAAATTTAATTAACAGTATGAACATCACACAGGAACAATTAGCAGTAAAATTAGGTAAAAGTAGAAGTCATATTACTAATATGTTGGGTTTATTAATACTTCCTGAAGAAGTAAAAGACATGATTGTAGAAAATAAAATATCTATGAGCCATGCTAGGGTTCTTAGTAAGATTAATGATAGAGAAAAAATAATTTCTCTTGCTAATAAGATTGTCGATGAAAACTTAAATGTTAGAGATATTGAAGATTTATCTAAAAATGAAGATATAGAAAAAAATCATAAAATAAATAAAAAGAAAACAGGTGAATTTTCTTATATAGAGAATATTTTATGTGAAAAATTGGGTACTAAAGTAAAAATAAATAATAATAAGATTAGTATTTCATTTAGTAATGTAAACGATTTAAATAGAATACTTGAAATATTAAATATTAATGAGTGATATTATGAACGATAATAAATATGATATTGGAACTCTTGTTGTTATGAAAAAAGGTCATCCATGTGGATCTAATTCTTGGGAAATAATAAGAATTGGAGCTGATATAAAGATAAAATGCACTAATTGTGGAAGATTGGTAATGATGCCAAGAGTAGAGTTTAATAAAAAGATAAAAAAGATTATTAAGTAGGTGTAAGCAATGAAAAAAAAGAAATTAGTGGCAAGAAAATTTAAATTCCATCCGATAACAACCTTTATCTTGTTGACTTTAGCAGTTATGATAATAAGTTCAATATTAGCTAGATTGCAGTTACAAGTTCCTTATACTGTAGTAAATTCTAATATGACTATTGAGAATACAATAGTTACAATTGAAGGAATGTTTAATTTTTCGGGATTCAAATTTATTATAAGTGAAGCTGCTAAAAATTTTGTATCTTTTTCGGCACTTAGTACGTTACTTGTTGGTCTTATTGGACTTTCTGTTGCACATGCGACAGGATTGATTGATACTTTTATACGAAGAAAAACGTTAGGAATTAGTAATAAAACTATAACTTTTATTCTAATTTTGGTTGCAACACTATCTAGTATTATAAACGATGTTGGATATGTCATTTTAATACCCTTATCGGCACTTATCTTTCTAGCTAATGGAAGAAACCCATTACTTGGTATAACGGCAAGTTTTTGTGGTGTTGCTTTCGGCTATGGAGCTACTATCTTTGCTGGTTCTTCAGAAATAAATCTTGTACCAATTACCGAGAAAGCTGCTTCATTAATTGATAGTGCTTATCACGTTGAAATGCTTTCAAACTTATTTGCTATAATAATTTCTTCAATAGTTCTTGCAGTTGTCGGAACGTTTATAATAGAAGAGATAATTGTAAAAAGAATTGGTAAATACAAACGTAGTGATGAAGATGATTTATCAAATACAAAGGAACTTACAAATACGGATTTACAGCTTAGTGAGCAAGAATTATTAGATAAAGATGTTCGCGAAAGAAAAGGACTTAAAAATGCTTTTATTGCTTTAATCGTAATGTTGTTAATATTTTTATATATGATTATACCTAATCTTCCAGGATCAGGATTATTGTTAGATATGAATGAGAGCGCTTATATTAATCAATTATTTGGAGAAAACTCCTATTTTCAAGAAGGTTTTACTCTACTTACTTCACTTTTATTCTTAGTTACCGGTATCGCTTATGCTTTTGGTGCTAAAACAATAAAAAATGATAGAGAATTAATAAGTAAAGCTTCAGAATATTTAAAAGATGTTGGATATTTAGTAGTACTTGTTTTCTTTGCTTCTCAATTTATAGCAGTATTTAAAAAAACAAATATTGGTACTGTAATAGTGGCATCTCTTGCCAATTTTATAAAAAGCCTTTCTTTTACAGGTCTTCCTTTGGTGATTATAATTTTGATAATAGTTGCTATTTGTAGTTTCTTTGTTACGACACCAGCTGCTAAATGGTCTATTTTAGCACCAGCAGTGGTACCGGTTATGATGCAGGCTAATTTGTCACCACAGTTTGCTCAGTTTTTATTTAGGGCAGGAGAGTCAATGACTAAAGGATTAACTCCGCTTCTTGCCTATTTTGTTATTTATCTTGGCTATCTAAATATATATAATAGGGATAAAGATGTAATTACGATAAGAAAAGCTTTGTCGTATGTTGCACCATATTGTTTAATAATAAGTATTACTTGGATTATAATAGCTTTTCTTATTTATATAGTAGGAATACCAATAGGACCAGGAGTATATCCAAGTTTATAAGGGGGAATAAAAATGAGTCTTAAAGCAGGAATCGTTGGACTTCCAAATGTAGGAAAGTCAACATTATTTAACGCAATAACTAAACAAAATATATTAGCAGCTAACTATCCATTTGCAACCATTGAACCAAATGTTGGTGTTGTAGTAGTACCAGATGAAAGGCTAGATAAATTAACAGAAATATATCATCCAGCAAGAACTATTCCTACGGCATATGAATTTACAGATATTGCTGGTCTTGTAAAAGGAGCATCAGTTGGAGAGGGATTAGGAAATAAGTTCTTATCGCATATTAGAGAGGTGGATGCGATTGTTGAGGTTGTCAGATGTTTTGAAGATGGTAATATTATTCATGTCGAGAACAATATAGATCCGGTTCGTGACGTGGAAATAATAAACGTTGAACTATCTCTAGCTGATTTAGAAATAATTAACAGTAGAATTGATAAAATTAAGAAGAAAGCTGAAACAAATCGTGATAAAGAGGCACTTGGTGAATATGAAATATTGAAAAAGGCCAAAGAAGCTTTAGAAAAAGGAACAGCACTTAGAAGGGTAGATTTCACTAAGGACGAAAAATTATATTTAAAGAGTTTTAATCTACTTACTATGAAGCCAATAATTTATCTTGCCAATGTAATGGAGGGAGAGCTTCCTTTTGATAATAAGTACGTAAAGCAACTAATTGAATACGCTCAAAATGAAGAAGCAAGGGTAATTAAAATATCAGCAAAAATGGAAGCCGATTTAAGTGATTTATGCGAGGCAGATAAAAAAGAAATGCTAGCATCTATTGGTGTTTTAGAAAGTGGATTGGATTTACTTATCAAGGCAACTTATGATTTATTGGGACTTGAAACTTATTTTACTGCAGGGCAAGATGAGGTAAGAGCATGGACTTATAAAAAAGGAATGAATGCTAAAGAGTGTGCTGGTATTATTCATTCGGATTTTGAAAAAGGATTTATTAAAGCTGAGATAATGTCTTACCAGGATTTAGTAACTTATGGAACAGAATTGAAAGTAAAAGAAGCTGGAAAAACTAGGTTAGAAGGAAAAGATTATTTAATGCAAGATGGAGATATTTGCTATTTTAGATTTAATGTATAATTTTATTAAGAGGTAATATTATGAGACCTTTGATTGGAATCGTCGGTAGAATAAATTCTATTGATAAAAATAAAATAAGTATAAATGATGAGTATAGAAGAATAATTGTAGAGTATGGTGGCAATGTATTTACAATATTGCCTCCTTCTTTTATTAATTATGGAGAAACTAAGTTTAATGATCTGCCACCTTTATCTGAAGAAGAGAAAAATATGTTAATACAGCAATTAGATATGTGCGATGGAATACTTATTCCTGGTGGTAATAAAATGTTAAATAGCGATTTTTTTATTTTAGATTATGCTATAAAAAAAGATATACCAATATTAGGAATATGTTTAGGAATGCAAGTTATGGTTAATTATAAAAGACCAGTATGGAATGAACCAAATATAGAAAGTGGTATAAATCATAATGTAAAAGATGGTAGCCTTGTTCATTTTGTGACAATTGATAAGAACAGTAAATTATATAAAATATTAAATGAAGAAACTTTTATGGTTAATAGTATTCACAACTATCATGCTGTTGCTAGCTTTTATTATAAAACGGTTGGTTATAGCGAGGATGGACTCATCGAGGCTATTGAAATGGAAAGCAATACTTTTAATATTGGAGTACAATGGCACCCTGAAAAAATGCCTGGTGAAAATGGTAAGAAATTAATATCTTCTTTTGTAGAAGCTGCTAAGGCTAATATGAATAAATGGAAAATAAATATATTTAAAGCTAATAATCTGGTAAAAGAGGATTAGCAAATAAAAACGAAAAAAATATAGACAAAATAAACATTAACTGGTATACTACTTTCGAGTATTTAGATACTCCTTGCCAATTGATTGGCCATATGTCCAAAAGGAGGTGTAGCAATGAAAAAATACGAATTAATGTTTATCGTAAAACCTGATTTAGAGGAAGGTGCTATTAAAAGTGTATTTGAATCTATAAAAACAATGCTTGAAGAACAAAAGGCAAACATTGTTGAATCTAAAGAGATGGGACAAAGAGAATTAGCATACGAAGTTAAAAAGTATAAAACAGGTTATTATTTCTATTTTTTAATTGAAGCAGAAGATTCAAAAGCTGTTAAAGAATTCGATCGTGTTGCTTTGATTAATGAAAATATTATTCGTCATATTGTTGTAAAAGTTGGGGAATAAGAAAAGAGGTAATATATGAATAAAGTTTGTTTAGTTGGACGCCTTGTAAAGGATCCAACTTGCGAGTATGTAAATACAAGTAATGGAAGCGTAGCTCGTGCTAGATTTACTATAGCAGTAGATAGAGGATATTCTACCACTGCTCAAGATGGAAAAAATACAGCGGATTTTATTAGTGTTATTGCGTGGAGAAAGCAAGCTGAAAACTTGGTTAAATTTCAGAAAAAAGGAAATCAAATTGCAGTAGATGGAAGAATTCAGGTTGATAGCTATCAAGGAAAAGATGGAAATACAGTTTGGTCAACTTATGTAGTTGCAGATGCTATTCAGTTTTTAGATAGAAAGTCAGATAGTATTTCTAACAATAATTTTGATAACAGTCCAAGTTATGATAATGTTAGTCCAAGTGATTTTTCTAGTGATTCTTCACAGAGTGCTGAAGGTGCTAGCGTTTGGGATGCTGGTTCTAATATCGAAATAGATCCAGATGAGTTACCATTCTATTAAGAAGGGAGAAAAATCTAATGGCAGAATTTTTTAGAAAAAAGAAAAAAGTTTGTTATATGTGTACAGGGCACGATGTTAATTATAAAGATGTCGATACATTAAAAAAATATGTAAACGAAAGAGGTAAAATATTGCCAAGACGTGTTACAGGAAATTGTGCAAAACATCAAAGACACATAGCAGAACAAGTTAAAATTGCAAGGTCAATAGTTTTACTACCATATGCAAAATAAGTAGATAATTTGTTAGAGCGGGCATTAGTCCGCTTTTTTGTGTAAAATTACTGTAAATAATAAAAATTTATTGTTCGATAGTGTTTAAAAATTGCAATTGCAATGATAAAATAAGCTAGGAAAAGTAGGTGACAATTCATGGCCAAAAAGAACGTTGCTAAAATTAAGCCTAAGCAGAAGGCTTTTAGAATGTTGTTTTTTGGTGTAGGTAGTTGTGCTTTTATTGCTTATTTTTTGGTGATGATTGTAAATGTATCAGCGGATATTTTGGGTAAGTATAAAGAAAAAGATACTTTAAATGAAGAACTTGATACCTTGAAAGAAAAAGAACAAGAATTAGCTCTGGATGTTTTGAAACTTAAAGATCCAGAATACGTCGCAAGATATTTAAGAGAAAAATTTTTTTATTCAAAAGATGGCGAATATGTAATAAAGATTCCAAAGTCAGATTAGTTTTTAATAAAGAATATTTATCTTTTCCTTGATAATATTCTTTTTATTTTATAGAATATAAATGGTGATTCATTATGAAAAAAGTTATAGACTTTTTACTTAAAGAAATAAAATTGAAAAATAATGATACCATAATATTAGGTAATTCGGGCGGCCCTGATTCGATGTGCCTTTTAAGTATACTTTTGAAAATAAAGAAAGACATTGATATAAATATCGTTTGTGCACATGTTAATCACAATGTTAGGGTTGAGAGTGATTCTGAACAAAAATTTCTTATGGAATACTGCAATAATTGTGGTGTAATGTTTGAATCTATGAAAATAGAACGATATGGAGACGATAATTTTCATAATCAGGCCAGAAAAATAAGATATAATTTTTTTAATGATTTGATTAAAAAATATGATGCAAATTATTTAATGACAGCTCATCATGGTGACGATTTAATAGAAACTGTACTTATGCGAATAGTAAGAGGTTCTACTTTGAAAGGTTATAGTGGCTTTAATAAAGTTGTTGATAATGGAAATTACAAAACAGTAAGACCTCTAATATTTGTAACAAAAGAAGAAATTATAGAGTATGATCGTGAAAATAATATCCCTTATGTAACAGATAATTCAAACTTTAAAGGTAAATATACAAGGAATCGCTATAGATTAAACGTCTTGCCATTCTTAAAACAAGAAGATGGGAAAGTTCATGAGAAATTTATAAAATTTAGTGAAACTTTGGAGCAATATGACGAATTTATAAATAAGGAAATAAAAAGATCTATTGATAAGGTTTATAAAGATAATAAAATTAACATAGAATGTTATAACGAACTTGATTTTCTGATTAAGAAGAAGGTTATATATTATATCCTAGAGCAAATATATAAAGATAATTTGATGACCATTAATGATAAGCATGTAAAATTAATTATGGATTTATTGGACTCTAAAAGGGCAAATGCTAGGGTTTGTCTACCTCATAATGTTGAGGTCTACAAATCTTATGGAGAAGTTTCTTTTTCTAAAGAAATAAAAGAGATTGTAAATTATGAGATTGAGCTAAGTAAGTTTGCTAGTTTGCCAAATGGTCGTAGGTTAGAAATTGTAAGCGAAATAGACAGTAATAATAATGACGTATGTCGAATAGATTCTTCGGAAATAAAACTGCCAATGTATGTTAGAACTAGAAAATTAGGCGATAAAATGTTCCTAAAAAAGATAGATGGATACAAAAAAGTGAAGGATATATTTATTGATTGTAAAATTCCTGTAAAGGATAGAGATAAGTGGCCGATAGTAGTAGATTCTACTGATAAAATAATCTGGATACCTGGAATTAAAAAATCTAAATTTACAAAGCTAAAAAATGAAAAGTATGATATAATAATTAAATATAGTTAAAGGAGGCGTAATATGAACAAAAAAAACATAAAAAGAGGAATGTTACCATATTTCGTATTGATAATCATAATGATAGGAGTTATTTACCTATTGTCTATAGGTTCAATGAAAGTTAATGATTTGACATATGATGTGTTTTTAAGAGAGGTAAGTAGAGGTAATGTTGAAGAGGTGGTAATAACTCCACATTCTAATGAAGGAACATATAGCATTACTGGAAGATTGAAAAGTTACGGAGAAAATGAATCGTTTTCAACAACGGCTCCACTTACGGATGCAATTATTTCCCAAATAATTTCTATAGATAGCAATTTAAATTATAAGTTGGATACAGATTCTGATCCCGGTTCTAGCATGTTTCTATATATTTTGGTAAATGTTTTGCCACTTGTTTTATTAGTAGGTGTTGGCTATTGGTTTTTATCTAAACAAATGAATACTGCTGGTAAATCAATGGATTTTGGCAAAAGTAAAGCAAAGCTTAATACTGAAAAAAACAAGGTTACATTTAAAGATGTAGCTGGTCTTAAAGAAGAAAAAGAAGAGGTTAAGGAGTTAATAGATTTCTTAAAAAATCCTAAGAGATTTCAAAAATTAGGTGCTAGAATACCTAAAGGAGTATTACTAGTAGGACCTCCTGGTACTGGTAAAACATTACTTGCTAAGGCTGTTGCTGGTGAAGCAAATGTACCATTTTATTACATAAGTGGCTCTGATTTCGTTGAGTTGTTTGTAGGAGTTGGTGCGAGCCGTGTAAGAGATATGTTTAAACAGGCAAAACACAATGCTCCATGTTTAATATTTATTGATGAAATAGATGCAGTAGGTCGTCAACGTGGTACAGGTTTAGGTGGCGGACATGATGAAAGAGAACAGACACTTAACCAATTATTAACGGAAATGGATGGTTTTGGGGCTAATGAAGGAATCATAATTATCGCAGCAACAAACCGTGCTGATGTGTTGGATCCAGCACTTTTAAGACCAGGAAGATTTGACCGTCAAGTAACAGTTAATCTACCAGACGTAAAAGGAAGAGAAGAAATACTAGAAGTTCATGCTCGTAATAAAATATTAGCACCTAGTGTTTCATTGAAAAATTTGGCAAAAAGGACGCCAGGATTTAGTGGAGCTGATCTTGAAAACTTGCTTAATGAAGCAGCCCTTCTTGCTGTAAGAGGAAATAAAGAACAAATTACAATGAAAGAGGTTGATGAAGCTACTGATAGAGTGCTTATGGGACCTGCTAAAAAGAGTAAAAAATATACTGAAAACGAACGTCGTATGGTTGCTTTCCATGAGGCTGGGCATGTTGTCTTAGGTTTAAAATTAAATGATGCTAACGATGTGCAAAAAGTTACGATTATACCTAGAAGTTATGCTGGCGGATACGCTATGATGATTCCAAAAGAAGAAAGATATACATCGACAAAAAAAGAATTAATCGAACAAATTACGGGACTTTTAGGAGGACGTGTTTCTGAAGAATTAAACTTTAATGAAATTACAACAGGAGCTCATAATGACTTTGAAAAAGCTACTAAAATTGCTCGTGCAATGGTTACTGAATATGGTATGAGTGATTTAGGACCAGTACAACTAGAACAACAAGAAGGCGGTGTCTTCTTAGGAAGAGATTATAATAAGAGCAAAAATTTCTCGAATGAGGTAGCTCATGAGATAGACCTTGAGATGCGTAAAATTATTAACAATTGCTATGAAAACGCAAAGAAGATTCTTAAAGAAAATAGTGATTTAGTTAAACTTATTGCAGAAAATCTTCTAGAATATGAAACATTAACTAAAGAGCAAATAGAGTATCTTGTTAAGAATGGAAAAATGCCAGATGAAGATGAAGAAAACGAAACGATAACAGAACTTAGAGAGAAAGCAAAAGAAAAGGGAATCAAGGGATACTCTAAGATGACGAAAGAAGAGTTAATTAAAGAGCTAGACGAAAAAAATAAAGATGAAGAAGAAAATAAAGACGATGAAGAAAGTGCTTAATAATAATTAAGCCTTTTTCTATTATATAAAGTGGTGATTATATGTGGAAAATTGGAAATGTCGAAATAAAAAATAAAGTTGTTTTAGCACCTATGGCCGGTATTTGTAATTCTAGTTTTCGTCGTATTGTTAAAGAAATGGGATGTGGGTTGGTCTATGCAGAAATGGTGAGTGATAAAGCTGTTTCTTATAATAATAAAAAAACTCTTGATATGCTTTATATGACTGAATTTGAAAGGCCAATTGTTCAGCAAATATTTGGTAGCGATAAATCATCTTTTATAAAAGCGGCTCAATATATTTCCGAGGTAATGAAACCTGATATTATTGATATAAATATGGGATGTCCTGTTCCTAAAGTTGCCCTTCGCAGTCAAGCCGGTTCTGCACTTCTTAAAAATCCTTCTAAGATAAAAGAAATTGTTAGTGCAGTTGTAAATAGTGTCAGTGTTCCTGTTACTGTTAAAATTAGAAGTGGTTGGGACAAGGATAGTATCAATGCTGTGGAGGTTGCTAAGATATGTGAAGAAGCAGGAGCCTCGGCTATATGTGTTCATGCAAGAACTAGAAGTCAAGGATATAGTGGTAAAGCTGATTGGAATATTATTAAACAAGTTAAAGAAAATGTCAGTATTCCTGTTATAGGTAATGGAGATATCACCGATGTTTACAGTGCAAAAAAAATGTTGGATGAGACGGGATGTGATGCCATTATGATAGGAAGAGGGGTACTTGGTAATCCATGGTTAATAAGAGATATTATTAATTATTTGGAAGACGGAGTAATACCTGTTGTTCCAACTAGTATAGAAAAAATAGATATGTGTCTTAAACATTTATCGTATTTAAGAGAAATAAAAGATGAAAAAGTAGCTGTATTAGAAATTAGAAATCATATTGCATGGTATTTAAAAGGACTCAAAGGTTCTAATGAAATAAAAAATAAAATATTTATTACTAAGAATATAAATGATATAATAAAAATATTAGAAGATTATAAAATTAATATGAAGGAGAATGATTAATGAAAGCTTATTTTTTGCAAAGAATGTCTGCATATATTATTGATTTACTTATAATAACGCTTGTTTCTTATGTAGTATTATTATTTGTGCCAGTTAGTAATAAGTATAACAAAGCATACGATGAATATAATGAGGCTTTAAATTCTTATGTTGATAAGAAGATTGATGAGGAAGAATTTCTTGATATATATAGTAAAACTAACTATACAATGTCTAAGGAGGGAGCGGCTTTTACAATTATAAATATGCTTATAACAGTCGCTTACTTTGGAACTTATTGCTATTATAAAAATGGTATGACGATTGGTAAGAAATTAATGAAAATAAAAATTGTTTCTAATAATGGTAAACAAGTTAACCATTTTACTCTTATTTTAAGATCAATGCTTATTAATGGTGTTATAACTAGTACTCTTTCATTGATTGTATTATTCATCATTAAACCAAATATGTATATTAGCACAATTGGTGTTATAGAAATAGTGCAGTCATTATTTGTAATAATTACCTTATTCATGACTATGATTAGGAAAGATGGAAGAGGATTACACGATTTAATTTGCAAAACTAAGGTTGTTTTGTCTAAATAAATTATGTATATTTCGTGAAAATGGTTATATTTGTTGTATTTAATTTAGGTAATGTTGTATAATTGTGTTAAGGAGGATAGGAAAATGAAAAAACATAATTTGTTAAAATATATTATGATAGCCATATTGGTAACAGTTGTATTGACTTGGGTATTGCCAATTACTTATTTTGATTTAAATTATGGACTTATCGAAGAAGAACGCGATGCAGTTGGAATATTTTCACTAATGAATTACATCATTATTGCTCTTAATTATTTTGTCCGCATCGGGTTATACGTTCTAGCTGTCGGTGGTCTATATGGTATTCTTCATAAGATTTCTGGATATCGTAATTTAATTGACAAAGTTACAAAAGGATTTAAGGGACGCGAATGGTTATTCATGGCTATAGTTATGTTAGTATTTGCATTGCTTTCAGCTGTAGCAGGATTATCATTACCAATAATGGTTTTATTCCCATTTGTAATTTCTGTTATCTTAGCAATGGGATATGACAAAATTACAGCAGCTATGGTAACAGCAGGTAGTACAATCTTAGGACTTGTCGGTTCAGCTTTTAATGCTCAAAACACTTATGGAATCGACTATGTTTTAGGAACAACACCTAACGGATATGTAGTTTACAAATTGATATTGCTATTTGTAGTATTAGCTTTCTTATTTGTAAATGTAATAATTTATGGGAAAAAACATAGAGATACTAAAAAAATAGAGGAGGACTATATACCAGAAGCTTCAACAGCTAAGAAAGAGAAAACTTGGCAAATAGTAGTTGTAATGGACCTATTACTTTTGATATTGATTTTAGCCTTCTTTACTTGGACAGTATTTGATATTACTTGGTTTGAAGATATCTTTACTTCTATTAATGAACATAAGATATTTGGATTCCCATTAATAGGTTCATTATTAGGATTAGATTATCCATTTGGAAATTGGACAATAGTAGAAGCAACTGTTTTAGTTTTAATAGCTGGTTGGTTGATATCATTTATGTATAGAATGAAATTCAATGATTATATCACTAATTTCATTAATGGTGCTAAGAGAGCTTTAAAACCTGCTGCTTTAGTAGTTCTATTATATACAGTATTAGTAATTATAACTTATGTTCCAGTCTTAGATACTATGTTTAAACCTATTTTGGGACTTACAAGTGGATTAAATGTCTTGACAATGAGCGTTGTAGCATTTATATCAAACGCATTCTCAGTAGAAAGTTATTACGCCGCAACTGGTGTTTTACCTTATATTGTAAACGTTTCATATACTAACCTAGTTCAAAGTGATTTAACTGTACTTTCATTAATATGGCAGTCAATGTATGGAGCAGCGATGTTTGTTGCACCAACTAGTGTAGTATTAATGGCAACTTTGTCATATTTACACATTCCATATGGAAAATGGTTAAAAGCAGTTTGGATTTCATTACTTGGTATAGTAGCTATTCCAGTAGTAATATTTGTAATGTCTATGATAATTTAAAAAAGAAGGAAACTTCTTTTTTTTTGTATTGATTTTGCAAAATGCTTTCATTATATACATAGGATATATTATGAAAGGAGAGTTTATGTTCTCAAAATTTACTGAAGAGGCAAGAAAAGTTCTACTTGGTGCTAAAAAGGAAATGAGTCTTCTTAAGCATCCTTATGTTGGAACAGAACACTTAGTTCTTTCGATATTGAAAAAGGATAACAGTATTAGTTCCAAGCTTTTAGGATATGGTGTTAATTATGATAACTTTAAAAAAGAAATAATAAAGGTAATTGGTGCTGGTACTAAAGAAAATGAATGGTTTCTCTATACACCTCTTCTTAAAAAAATAATTGAAACATCAATAATAATAAGTAAAGAAAAAAATTCTAAAGAGGTTAATCTTGAAACTTTATTTTTATCACTGTTAGATGAAGGCGACGGAGTTGCTATTAGAATTTTAATAGGTATGGGTGTGGATGTAGATTCTCTATATGATGAAATAAATCAAAATAGAAAAAACAAAAAAATAAAAAACAGGCTGTTAATTGACGAATTTGGAATTAATCTTAATAAAAAGTCCTTAGATGGCGAACTTGATCCTGTTATAGATAGAGAAGAAGAGGTTAAAAGAGTAATTGAAATTCTTTGCCGTAGAAATAAAAATAATCCTTTATTAATAGGAGAAGCTGGTGTTGGTAAAACTGCTATTGTCGAAGAATTAAGTAGAAAAATTGCTTGTGGTGAAGTTCCTTCTAAATTACTTAATAAAAGAGTTATTTCTGTTTCAATGGCTAGTTTAGTTTCGGGGACAAAATACCGTGGCGAATTTGAAGAAAGAGTTACTAAAATGTTAAAAGAGGTAGAAGAATCAAATGATGTGATTATCTTCATCGATGAAATTCATACATTAGTTGGAGCAGGTGGAGCTGAAGGAGCAATAGATGCTTCGAACATATTGAAGCCGGCTTTAGCAAGAGGGAAAGTTAATATTATTGGTGCAACGACAACAGCTGAATATAAAAAATTTATTGAAGATGATAAAGCCTTGTCACGAAGGTTTCAAACGGTAATGATTAAAGAACCTGACGACGAAAATGTTTATAACATTCTATCAAAATTAAAAACTATATATGAGGAATTCCATAACGTTATTATTGATGATGATGTCCTAAAATTAATTATAAAATTGTCAAATAAATATTTATATAATAGAAAACAACCAGATAAATCAATAGATATATTAGATGAGGTGTGTTCTAAAGTTTCAATTAAAGAAGATGAAATGACTAAAAAAAATCTATATTATAAAAATTTATTAAAAACTATTAGAGATTTAAAAAATGATGCAATAATAAATAATAAATTTAATGAAGCTATTTATTTAAGAGAAGAGGAATTAAAACTTGAAAGTTGCATAAATAAAATAGATATAAAAATAATGAAAAATACCAAGAAAAAAGTTGTAACTAAAGAAATGGTAGCCGAGGTTATAAAATTAAAAAGTAATATTCCAGTCTATGAATTAACAGAGCCATCTAATATTATAAAAAATTTAAATAAAACGTTAAAAGATAAAGTTATAGGTCAAGATATGGCCATTGATACACTTTGTGATTATACAAAAAAAATTGCCTTTGGTTTTAAATGCGATAATAAGCCGATTTCTTTCCTTTTTGTGGGATCAACTGGTGTTGGAAAGACTTTTTTAGCAAAAGAATACAATAAAATAATGTTTGGTGAAAATAATATTATAAGACTGGATATGAGTGAATTTAGAGAACCTCACTCAGTAAGTAAAATAATTGGATCTCCACCAGGATATGTTGGTTATGAAAACAAAAATAGTATCTTGGAAGATATTAAAGATAGACCACATTCTCTAATATTATTGGATGAGGTTGAAAAGGCTCATCCTGACGTGTTAAATTTATTTTTACAAATTTTGGATGAAGGAAAAATAAAAGATTCTAAAGGCAATGTCTATAGATTTGATAATAATATAATAATAATGACATCAAATGCGGGATGTAATAATAAAAATATTGGCTTTGAAAACGATGAGAAAGAAAATATAAAAGATATTATAAAAAATGAATTTTCAATAGAATTTATGAATAGAATTGAAAAAATTATAATGTTTAATAAACTTACTTACGATAACATAAAGACGATTGTTATCAAATATCTTAACTATTATATAGATAAATTGAACGTTGACTATGTATACGATAATAGTATTGTTGAAAATATAATCAAAGAGACTAATTATGAAACATACGGGGCTAGAAAAATAGAAAGAATAGTTAAGGATAAAATTGATACATATATATTAGAAAAAATGAATAATAAAGTAGAAATTAATTAGTTATAAATTGGCCTAAAAAGCTCGAAATGAGCTTTTTTGTTTACTAAATTTTCCCAAAAATTGGACTTTGACAACACTTTTGGAAATGTAAGAAAATAAATATGTAATATCTGTAAAATTAACTTTTAAGAGATATAAACTTGTTGACAGAAATATTAAAGTATTATATAAAGAAACTAGTTGAAATATAAAATAAATTGTTAATTTTTCTTTCTTTGATAAATTTTTGTGTAGTAAGATGGAGGTTATATGGAAACTTATGAATTAAAGAAAAACATTGAAGATAGTACTAAAAAGGCAAAAGATTTGTGGAGGTTACTTTGACATAGATCAAAAAAAGGAAAAAATAAAAGAATTAGAAAATATAATGCAAGAGGCTAATTTTTGGGAAGATGCTAAAAAAAGTAGTGCTGTAATAGATGAAATTAATTCTTTGAAGAGTGTTGTAAAAGATTTTGATGAATTACTTTTTAAAGTAGAAGATTTAAATAGTTTAATTAGTATGGCTGATATTGATGAAGATACATTTAGTCTAATAGAAGAAGAAGCTAAAGATGTTTTTGATAGAGTTAACAAAATGGAAATATTGCAGCTTTTAGATGGTGAATATGATAAGAGTAATTGTATATTAGAACTACATTCTGGTGCTGGTGGTACCGAAGCTTGTGATTGGGCTTTGATGCTTTATCGAATGTATACTAGATGGTGTGATAAGAAAGGTTATAAATATACTGTTTTAGATTATCAAGATGGTGATGAGGTTGGAATAAAAAGTGCTTCGATCTTGGTTAAAGGTACTAATGCATATGGCTATTTAAAATGTGAAAAAGGAATTCATAGATTGGTTAGATTGTCACCATTTGATGCCAACAATAAAAGGCATACCTCTTTCGCTTCTATTGATGTAACACCAGAATTTTCTTCTGATGTAGATGTCAATATAAATGAAAAAGATTTAAAGATAGATGTTTACAGATCAAGTGGTTGTGGTGGGCAAGGAGTAAATACTACGGACTCCGCAGTTAGAATTACGCATTTACCTACGAAAATTGTAGTAACTTGTCAAAATGAAAGAAGTCAAATTCAGAATAAGGAACAGGCAATGCGAATGCTTAAAAGTAAACTTAAAATATTAGAGATAGAAAAACAAAACAACGAATTAAAAGAAATAAAAGGTGAGCAAAAAAATATTGAATTTGGTTCACAAATAAGAAGCTATATAATGCACCCTTATTCTTTAGTTAAAGATCATAGAACTCTTTGTGAAACTAGTAATGTTCTAAAAGTATTAGATGGTGATATAGATATGTTCATAGAAGCTATGCTTAAGGAGGTAAAAAGATGAAAGTTTTTTTTAATAAACGTAATATAATTAGAGGACTTAATTTTTTCCTTGGACTTACGCTTTTTTCAGTTGCTTTTAATTTCTTTTTATTACCAAATGATTTAGTTTTTGGAGGAGTAAGTGGACTATCAATTATATTTAATAGTGTTTTTGGAATTGATCCTTCTCTTTTTGTTTTAGTGGTATCGACAGCCTTATTAATAGTTAGTTTTATTTTCTTAGGAAAAGAAAAAACAGCAGGGTCAATTTTAGGTTCATTTTTATTACCATTATTTTTAAAAGTTACTGAAATGTTAAGCAATTGTTTTCCTTTAGGAGAAATTGATATATTTTTATCAGCAATATTTGGAGGTGTATTATCCGGAATTGGAATAGGTCTTATATATAAGGCTGGATTTACAACTGGTGGGACGGATATTGTAAACCAAATAATAAATAAATATTTTAAAATAAGTTTGGGAAAAGCAATGCTTATTTCTGATGGAATTATTGTTGGTTGTAGTTTTTTTGCTTTTGGAATAATAAAATTCATGTATGCTGTAATAACTCTTTACATAATTAGTAGTCTTACTGATAGAGTTCAACTAGGAATAAGTAAATCAAAGGCTTTTTATATAGTAACTAATAAAGTAAACGAAGTTAAAAATTTTGTTTTGGTTAAGATGGGACATGGCATAACTATTTTTGATGCTATTGGAGGCTTTTCAAAAGAAGATCAAAAAGTTTTGTTTTGTGTTGTTCCTACAAGGGAGTATTTTAAATTAAAAGAAGGAATACATAAAATAGATGAAGAGGCTTTTTTTGTAGTAACAGATGCTTATGAGGTGTTTGGTGGTGAATAAGTTAGCAAAAAAATGTAAGGATATAATCAAAACTAAAGTTTTTTATAATTATTTGATGCTTTTTATAGCACTTTTCGTGTCTGCTGTTAATTATAATTTGTTCACTAGGCCCTTAAAAATAGTTGCCGGTGGTTCGAATGGACTAGCTATAGTCTTTGAGGATTTATTCTCTATTCCTCCTTCTTTTTTTATATTAGTGTTTTCAGTGGTAACTCTTGTTTTAGGTTATTTATTGATTGAAAAGGAAAAAGCTTCAAGTGCTTTAGTAGCAACTTTCGTTTATCCTTTCTTCGTTAGCATTACAGAGAAAATAACATCACTTATAAGTTTAAGTCAGAGTGATATTATAATTTGTTCACTCTTTGCTGGTGCCATAAGCGGCTGGGTAGCAGGAGTAACTGTTAAAGTTGGATTGAGTCAAGGAGGAATAACTTTAATCGACCAAATTTTGTATGAAAAATTAAAAATATCGATTAGCAAAAGTAATTTTGTTATCAATCTGTTAATTGTTCTACTTGGCGGTTATTGTTTTGGATTTACGAGTATTTTGTGTGCAGTGATATTCCTATATGTTAGCAGTGTAGTAATTGATAAAGTATTACTTGGAATATCTTGTAATAAATCTTTTTATATTATAACGGATAAGGAGAAAGAAATAAAAAAATATATTATCCAAGAGCTAAATAGTGGTGCAACAATCTTTAATGTAAAAAGTGGAAAATCCGACGATGACAAGTGCGTGTTAATGGCAACAGTTTCAAATGAATTATATTATAAAGCTACTAAAAAAATAAAAAAAATAGATAAAAATGCCTTTTTTATAGTTACAGATTCATATGAGGTAAACAATGGCCATAATAATTAGGTATATTTGTCGAAATGTGTTATAATTAAATATAGAATAAGAGGTGAAAAAAATTAGTGGAGTTAATTAGTTTAAAAAATGTTACTAAAAAATATAAAAATGGTGTGACAGCTATTTATGATTTAGATTTAAAAGTAAAAAAAGGTGAATTTGTCTTTATAATTGGTGGTTCTGGAAGCGGAAAATCTACTCTTATAAAAATGCTTTATCGTGAGGAGAAACCAACTAAGGGTGAAATAATAATCGGTGGTATAAACGTTGCAAAATTAAGAAATAGTAAGGTTTATAAATTGCGAAGAAAATTGGGAATTGTTTTTCAAGATTATAGATTGCTTCCTAAGGTTAATGTTTATGAGAACGTTGCTTTTGCTCTTG
>CANQHY010000007.1 GCA_947623975.1 uncultured Bacilli bacterium | reverse complement strand
ATAGGGTGTATCCCTTAAGAAAATGTAATCATCTAGGAAAAGATTTATGCCTTTATTATCACATTGGGGAATGCCTAGGTTATTGTAAAAAAAATATTGTCGATAAATCTGCTTTAGATAATATGAAAAACGATATTATCTCTTTCTTGAATGGAAATAAAGAAATAATTTCTAAAAAAATAGAAAAAGATATGAATAAGGCTAGTGCTGAATTAAATTTTGAAAAAGCATTAGAATTAAGAGAAATGCTAAACGATATCAATATAACTTTAAAAAAGCAGACAATTGATTTAAATAGAAGCTTTAGTTTTGATCTTTTTGGTTATTACAAAAACAATAATTATCTATCTGTTCAAGTTTTCTTCGTCCGAGATGGCATTTTGTTCGGACATCATTTTGACATATTTACGATTATCGAAGAAAAAGAAGAAGCTATTATCGAATATATAATTAAATTTTATGAAAAAGGAAATATGCTTCCTAAAGAAATATATGTCAATGAAGGTGTGGATTGCAATTTATTAAATTCTTATTTAAATGTTAAAGTATCTATTCCTAAAAGAGGTGATGTAAAAAAACTCTTAGACTTAGCTAACGATAATGCCAAGACTTTGTTACTCGAGAAAGAAGAGACGCTAAAGAAAAATGATTCCGAGAGAATGACTGCCGTAAAAGATTTAGAAAAAGCTTTAAAAATGGATAAAATCTATCGTATAGAGGCTTTTGATAATTCTCATTTATTCGGAACATTTTATGTCGGAGGAATGGTTGTTTTTGATAATTTTCTTCCTAATAAAGATTTATATCGTAAATTTAAAATAAGTGTCGATGTTAAAGATGATTTACAAGCGATGAGGGAAGTACTTTATAGACGATATTTTAGAGTATTGATGGAAAACTTGGAAAAACCGGATTTAATAATTGTCGATGGGGGAGAATTACAAGTAAATGTCGCTAAAGAAATAATAACATCATTAGGTTTAAATATAAGAATAATTGGATTAAAAAAAGACGATAAACACAGAACTAATTCGATAATTGATTCTAATTTAGAAACGATTAATATTGATCCTAAAAGTAATCTTTTCTTGTTTTTAACACGAATCCAAGATGAGGTTCATAATTATGCGATAAGTTACCATCGAAATATAAAATCTAAAGGAATGCTATCAAGCCTTTTAGATATGGTCGATGGTATTGGTGAGGTTAGAAAAAAGGAATTACTTAAAAAGTTTGGATCTTTAAAAAAATTAAAAGAAGCTTCGCTTTCTGATCTTGAAGAAGTACTTAATAAAAATGTAGCTAGTGAGTTATATAATTATCTAAAAAATATCTCAAGTTAAATTTAAAAGGAATAATTTTAATCTATAATTAAATAGATAGACAGTAGGTGTAATATGGGAAAAATTGAAGTAATGAGTGAAGATTTAGCTAATAAGATAGCAGCAGGAGAAGTTGTCGAAAAGACAATGAATGTTGTAAAAGAATTAGTTGAAAATTCAATAGATGCTAAAAGTACAGAAATAAAAATAAATTTGATTGATAGTGGTGTTAAAGAGATAACAGTTATCGATGATGGTATCGGCATGGATAAAAGTGATGCCGTACTAGCTTTTTCTCGTCATGCTACTAGTAAACTTAAGACGTTGGAAGACTTATTTTATGTGAGCAGTTTAGGTTTTCGTGGCGAAGCTCTTCCTTCTATAGCTTCTGTTAGTCATGTCAATTTAAAAACATGTAATGGCTCTGTTGGAACGGAGGTCGAAATAGAAGGGGGAACAATAAAAGAGGTTGGTTCTAGTGATTTAAAGAAAGGTACTAGAATAACGGTCACAAAGCTTTTTTATAATACGCCAGTCAGATTAAAATATTTGAAAAATCTTTATACGGAACTTGCCAATATTACGGATTATGTCAATAAGATGGCTCTTTCTTTTCCTAATATTAAATTTGTACTTACAAACAATGACAAAGTATTATTAAATACAGATGGCAGAGGTAACCTTTTAAAAGTTATTGGTAACATTTATGGAATAGAACTTACTAAAAAGATGATATATATCGATGCAAATAATGACGATTATGAAATAAAAGGTTATATTTCATATCCTGAATGTGCTAGAACATCTAAAAATAATATAACCGTATTAGTTAATGGCCGTAGTATTAGAAATAGCGAACTAACGAAAATAATAATCGAAAGTTACCATACCTATATTCCTGAAAGTAAGTATCCAATCGTTGTTTTGAATATTGAAACTGATCCAATATTAATAGATGTCAACATTCATCCTACAAAGATGGATATTAAATTTTCTAAAATTGATACTTTAAAAGAGTTAATTAATAAAGCGGTTAAAGAAAAACTAGAAACGATAAATTTAATACCGGAAATAAAAGAAATCTATAAAGAAGATGAAAATATTTCCTCTTCAATCCCTTTGTACAATTATGAAGAAGAAAGTCCTAAACCAAATGTTTTAGAGTATTCTCTTAATTTGGAAGTAAAAGAAGATAAAGAAGACTACAATGTCTTAGTAAAAGATGAAGATGAAAATAAATTTAATGATATGCCAGTTAAAGAAGAGCAAGCTGATTCTAATCGCATCAAAAAAATGTATCCAGTAGGTGTCGTCCATGCTACTTACATAATTGCTGAAAATGAAGATGGAATGTATATAATTGATCAACATGCTGCAGCTGAACGAATAAATTATGAAAAATATTTAGAAAAACTTACAACCCATGATAATACTAGTATTGATTTACTTATTCCAATAAAATTAGAATTTTCTAATAAAGATTATATTATCTTAAAAGAAAACATGCAAATTCTTACCGATATGGGCTTTGTGATTGAGGAATTTGGTATAAATACTCTTCTTATCCGAAGCCATCCTTATTGGCTTCCAGATTATGCTCAAGAAGAAGCAATCAAGAAAATAATTGATATAGTTATAATGACTGAAGATTTTGATAATTATAAATTTATTGATAGAATAGCAGCTACCCTTGCCTGTAAGATGAGTATCAAAGCTAACGATAGAATAACCCTTACTGATATGGAAGATTTATTAGAACGCCTTAGAAATACTAAAAATCCTTTTACTTGTCCTCATGGAAGACCTACAATTATAACTTATTCTAACTATGAGTTAGAAAAATTATTTAAAAGAGTCATGAATTAATTATTAAACTAAATTAAATTAGAAATTGGTGAAAAATGAAAAATATTATTGTTATTACAGGACCAACAGGCGTTGGTAAAACAAAACTTAGTATAGAACTTGCTAGAAAAATTGATGCTGAAATAATCAATGCGGATTCCATGCAAATATATAGACAATTGAATATTGGAACGGCTAAAATAAAAGAAGAAGAAAAAGAAGGGATAATTCATCATTTAATTGATATTAAAGATATTAATGAAGATTATTCTATTTATGATTATCAAAAAGATTGTCGAAATGAAATAGCAGAAATTACAAAAAGAGGAAAAAAGGTTATCATAGTGGGGGGTAGTGGTTTATATATTAGAGCAGCCTTATATGATTATAATTTGGAAGAAGAGCCTTGTAAAAAAGAATATAATGATAAATCTAATGCTGAACTTTATAATATGGTTAAAGAAATAGATAAAGATACTACCATTCATATAAATAATAGAAGAAGACTAATAAGATTTTTAAATAGAATAGAAAGTGGTAATATTTCTTCAAAAAAAGCTAGTCCTATCTATGATTTTACTATAATTGGTCTTACTACAAAGCGTGATTGTTTATATGAACTTATTAATAGAAGGGTAGACTTAATGTTCGATAATGGACTTTTGAATGAAGTCCGTTCAATTTATGAACAAGGTATAAGATCAAAAGCTGTTAATACAGCTATTGGGTACAAAGAGCTTTACGAATATTTTGATAAAAAAATAACTTTAGAAGAGGCAATTTCAGAAATTAAAAAAAATTCTAGGCATTATGCTAAAAGACAATATACTTTTTTTAATCATCAGTTTGATATAACATGGTTTAATGTCGATTATAATAATTTTGAAAATACTATTTGTGATGTTTATGAGTATTTAGAAAGGTAATTTATGCAAAGATATTTTGTTAATGCTAAAGAGGATGATTTATTTGTTATAGGGGATGCTGACAGTTATCATATTAATAAAGTTATGCGAATGAAGAAGAATGATAAAATTGAAATTGTATATGATAATAGAGAGTATATCTGTGAAATATGCAATTTGGCACCGCGTGTCAAATGTAGAATTATCTCTTTATTGGAAGAGAAAAATAAAACTACTCCACGTATTATAATTGCTCAAAGTTTAGTAAAAGAACAAAAGATGGATTACATTTTACAAAAAGCTACGGAACTTGGCTGTGATGTTATTGTTCCTGTCGTCATGGAAAGATCGATAGTAAAATTGCAAGATAGAAAAGATAAAAAGATAACAAGATGGCAAAAAGTTGTAAAAGAGGCTAGTGAACAATCAAAAAGGTGTAAAATGCCTGAAATAGAAGATGTTGTATCTTTAAAGGATTTAAAGGATATAGATTGTACTTACAAGTTCTTTTGTAGTGTAAATGAGAAAAGAAAAACTATTAAAAGTGTATTATCAAAAGTAAACATTAGTGATACAATATTATTCGTAGTAGGACCGGAAGGTGGATTCTCTAAAGAAGAAGAGATTTATCTTATGGAAGAAGGCTTTGAAAGTATAAGTTTAGGTGCTAATGTTTTGAGAACAGAAACGGCATCACTTTTTGTACTTAGTGCAGTAGATTATCAATTTATGAGGTGAATCACCTCTTGCTAGTTTAGAAATTTGCTGCAATAAAATAGGTATAAATCCATAGTGCGATTTTTTATAGAAAGGGATCAATCGATAAGAAATTAAATAATATTTCTATATGATTGATTATACGTGATTATAATGGCTGACTTAATCGATAGTATTTCTCTTGACAATTTGATTATAATATGTGCTGTTATGAGCTTTATTGCCCTTTTTTTAGCTATTGCTATAACGATAGAATTGTTTAGTAGTAGAAGACGAAAGGTCAAAATAGGAAAAGAAGAGACTGTACAAGATGATAATGCAATTAACATTAAAGAAGATGCTAATATAACTTATGTTGAAGAAGACGAAGAATTTGAGAAGACTAAAGCCAAGTTAGAACTAGCAAAACTCAAAGAAAGATTAGAAAAAGAAGAAGAATTAGCAAAAGAAAAAGAAATAGTAACATCCAGCGATAACTTAAATGTCTTGGATACTGAAAAGGAAGAAAATAAAGAACATAATGAATATGAAAAATCTAATATTACTTATGAAGAAAAGACTGAAAAC
Organism: uncultured Bacilli bacterium; assembly: GCA_947623975.1. Lineage (GTDB taxonomy): Bacteria > Bacillota_I > Bacilli_A > RF39 > UBA660 > RUG13868. The sequence continues at coordinate 14,873 of CANQHY010000007.1, read as the reverse complement.
ATAGAAGCAATCGATAATAAAGAAGAGGTTAACCAAGATTTTGATGATGGAGAAGACGAGAAAAATGCCATTATTAGTTATGATGAACTTAAGAATGCCGCTAGTTTTGGCTATACTGATGAAGAGATGGAAAATTATGTCGATGAAAAGGATGCCATTATTAGTATTGATGAATTAGAAAGACTATATCGTGAAACTAATGAATTTAAAACTAAAGAAATTCCTAAAGTCGATATTAAAAGCCTCGAAGAATTACCAGAAATATCGAGTGAAAAGAAATTCCAAAGTACGCCACTTATTTCTCCTGTCTATGGAACTTACTTAAAAGATGAAGAAATAGAAAATAATATGGCTAATATCGAAAAATTCAGCGATGAAATTAAAAAGACTAATGAATTTTTGAGAGCATTAAGAGAACTTAAAAAGAACTTGCAATAGTTCTTTTATTTTGGTATATCTATTTATGGAGGCAGTATGAAAGTTGGAATTTGTACTTTAGGATGTAAAGTAAACACTTATGAAAGTGAATTCGTTATAAGTCTTTTAAAAAATCATAACTTTGAAATAGGAGACTTTAACGATGTTTGTGATGTGTATATAATAAATACTTGTACCGTTACTAATAACAGTGACTCTAAAAGTCGTAAGATGATAAGACATGCTCGAAAGCTTAATAATGATGCATGTATTGTAGCAATGGGATGTTTTATTGAAGCAAACAAAGACAAAGTTTTAAATGATTTAAAAGAGATAGATATTGCTATTGGAAATAATAATAAATCGATGATAATAGAATTAATCGAAAATTTCTTTAATAACAGGAAGAAAATAAAAGAAATAGACGGATTAGAAAATCCATCTTTTGAAGATATGTATATCGATAATTATAATAGTAGAACTAGAGCGTTTGTTAAAGTTCAAGATGGATGTGAAAATTTCTGCAGTTATTGTATTATTCCCAAAGTAAGGGGAAAATGCCGTAGTAAAAAGTTAGATGTTGCCGTACAAGAAATAACTAGCCTAGTAAATAGAGGTTATAAAGAAATTGTGCTTACTGGTATTCATACCGGTAATTATGGTGTCGATATTGGTACTAACTTTGCAACCCTTTTAAGAGAAGTACTAAAAATTAAAGGGTTATATCGTCTTAGAATATCATCAATAGAAATTACGGAATTAACAGATGAGGTTCTAGATATAATAAAAAATAGTGATATTATTGCCAATCATTTTCACGTACCTATTCAATCAGGTAGTAATAAAGTATTAAAATTAATGAATCGAAAATATGATATTGACTATTTTATGAAAAAAATAGAAAAGATAAGAGAAATAAAAAAAGATGTATCCATTACTACTGATATCATTGCAGGACATCCTGGTGAAGATGAAGAAGAGTTTAGGCAAACCATTGAAAATGTAAAAAAAATAGCATTTGCTAAACTACACGTATTCCCTTATTCTGTAAGAGAAAACACACCTTCTTCACGTCTTGAACAAATAAAAGAGGAAGATAAAAAGAAACATACTAAAATATTATTAGAATTATCACGTAAACTAGAAGAAGAATACATGAATAAATTTATAGGCAAAAAAGTTCAAATAATTGTAGAAACTACCAAAGATGGATATTCTTATGGTCATTCTTCAAATTATCTCGAATTAAAAGTAAAAAAGGAATTAAGGCATAACGAAATATATACTATAAAAATAAATTCTTTAGAATATCCTTATTTACTAGGAGATGTAGATGAATAACTCATCTTTTATAAAAGATAAATGGACTACAAGAGATTACTTATTATTCTTAGAATATCTTACTAGCAATAAATGTTCTAAATTAATTGAATTTAATAAAAAAATAATTAATACTAAATATGAAATGTTGGGGATTAATACAGAAGTATTACGGAATATTTCTAAATGTATTGCTAGGGGAAATATAGAGAGTTTTCTTGATAGTTTTAAAGCTTCATATTTTGAAGAATTTTTGATTTATGGTTTTGTTATTGGTTATATAAAAGATAAAGATTTGTTCTTAAAGTATTTCAATAGATTTTTAGATGTCGTTGATAATTGGGCCGTTTGTGATATGTGCGTGAGTAGTTTTAAAGTATTTAAAAGTGAAGATTTGTTTTATCTTGCTAAAGATTTAATAGAAACAGATAGTGAATTTAAACAAAGAATAGGTCTGGTTATATTTATGGATTATTATCTAGATGATAATCATATTGACGAAATTATTTCTTTAGTTTTTAATATTCATTCTAATTATTATTATGTTAATATGGCCATATCTTGGCTTCTTTGCTCATCTTTTATCAAGTATCGATTAAAGATATTAAGTTTAATAAAAATGCAAAAATTGCCTGTTTTTGTTCAAAATAAGACTATATTAAAAATAAGAGATTCCAATAGAGTTACTAAAGAGGATAAAGAAATTTTAAAAAAATATATTCTTTAATCGTATAACTCTTTTTTTATTGTCTTAAAATGCAAGATGGTAACAATTAATATATTAGCAATCATAGCAACTAAAAAACCATATAAACCAATATTTAAAAAGCTACAAACAAAAATTAAAATAATTTTAGCAATAGTTCCTAACAAATTATCATACATAATGTTTTTAGCTTTATTTATTGCCTGTAAAACGCTTGCTAGAGGAGCTTGAATATAAAGTATTACAAAAAAAGGAGCAATAAATCTTAAATAACTGCCACCTTCTTTAGTCTTGTAAATTATATTCAAGAAAAAAGTAGGATTAATCATAAGAATCATGGTAGTTGGTATTCCTATCAGTAAAGAAATAATTGTTACTTGTCTTAATCTTTTTCTTATCTCAATTTTATCTTTTTTAGCATAACTTTTAGAAACTATTGGCACTAAAACACTAGATAAGGCATTAGTAAAAAAGTTAGGGAGCATTAAAAGCGGTAGAACAAACCCCTCTATTATTCCATATTCAGTAACAATATAGTTGCTATTATAACCGATTGTTGTAAGGGCAAGAGTAAGTATTATGGGTTCAAAAAAGTAGCAAATAGAACCAATCAATCTAGAACCAGTAGTGGGAAGAGCAATAGCAAGAATATTTTTTACATTAGAAAGTACAGGAACTATTTCTTCTTTTTTTATGTTTTTCTTATTAGGAATGAATAAAAGGAGAATTAAGATTGATGATAGTTCACTTATCATATTTACTAATACTAGACCACTTACTGCAAAAATAATATTTTTTTCAAGAAGACTAGGGATTATTATGACTATTAAGAAAAGACGGACAATTTGTTCTGTTACAAGTGAAATAGTATGAGGAAACATTTTTTGCTTTCCAAAAAAATAACCTCTTAAAATACTAGATAAGCTATCAAAGGGAAGTACTAGTGCAATAGCAAGTATTGGATAATAAGCTCTTGGTTCTCTTAATAAATCGTTAGCAAGAGTAGGGGCAATTAGAATAATTACAAACATTAAAATAATATTAAAGGCTAAAGAAAAAGGAATAATTGAAAAAACAAGACTTTTATTACTGTACCTTTCTTCGGCTACTAATTTACTAATAGCTACAGGAAACCCTAATTGTGATATAGTCATAAATAGAGAAAAAGTAGGGAATATAAGCATATAAAGACTTATTCCTTCTACTCCTACAATTCTAGTCATTACTATTTTAATAAACATTCCCAATGCTTTTGTAATAGCACCGCCAATAATTAATATCAATGTTGATTTTATAAAAGTTTCTTTCTTCATAAGAGCACCCATTAAACTATATGAAAGAAACAAAAAAAAAGAAATATTTATTTTGTAATATTATTTCTTCTTTACTTTACTTAATGATTTATTTTTTTTATAAAAAGTATTGATTAGCCGAGCAATATCATTTTCTTCTTTTTCTTTAGAAATTAGGCTAGTATTATGTAATCTTTTAGTCGCTTCGCTTTTAACTTTTTGATAATCAATCAATGGTTGCTCATCGTTTAACTTGATTTCTTCACCAAAATAGCTATCGTAAATAGTATCGTTTGTTCTACCACTACTATCGACTAACATTGTTAGTGTAGTTGAAAGATTATTTACTTTTATATTATCTTCAAGTAAGAAAGTAATACTGCCATCATCATTGTACACTGTAGAAATATTATCTACAAATGGCGAAATAATTTTTGTATCTTTTAACGAATATATAGAACTCTTGCTATTTTCACAGTCCGTCAAAACTAATAATTGATTATCGAAAACCTCGCGATATATCTCTCCTGCTGTATAATTAAAGAATTCTTTTAAAGATATTAATTTTTTAGCATCTTCATCATAACGATAATGACTAACCCTATCAATAGAGGAAAAATCAATAATTTTTGCCACTATATCTTTATCACTAAAATATAGTTGAACGTGTCCATCTTTTATATTAGAACTAGATAAAAGAATATTACCATCGAGGTCTGTTACAGTTGTTATAAAAGAATTACTATTATTAAAAAAGATTTCCGAATAGTTTTCAGCTAATTCTAAATTAACAAGGCTACCATCTTTAGAAAAAGTAGCTATCGCAAAAGGAATAGATTCATCAATAACATTATAATTATCGATTATTTTTTTTAATTCATTTTTTAATTCCATATTTACCCCCTACATTAGAATTTACATAAATATTAGACTTGCTACAAAAGAAAATAACATAACGATTACTAATATAAATGATACTATTTTTATAGTTTTGTTACTCAAGGAAATCACCTCAATTAATATTATAGTAAAAAATTTTTTAAAAGTCTATAAATAAAGGTAATATTTGGTTTATCCAATCATATATTGAACTGGGTGATAATAATGAAGAAAGCAATATTCAAAGCAAAAAACAGTGTTGAAAATCAAAAAAAAATTTATATTCTTTTAATTGGACTAGCTATATTAGCTACTATTTCGGGAATTATTTTTATATTTTTAGTATCTGAAGATAATTTGGTTTTAATAAAGGAAAACTTAATAGAGTTTTTTAGTGATGTTGAAAATAAAAATAGAGTAATGGGATTTGGGAATGCTGTTATTAATAATTTGGTTTATATATTAGCTATATGGTTATTAGGTATTTCTGTTATTGGGGTACCTTTGGTAATTATTATTATGTTATTTAAGTTTTTTGTCTTTGGCTTTTCTATTTCCAGTATAATTTATACTTTTAAATGGAAAGGAATATTAACAGCAATTGTCCATTTATTGCCACACCAAGTTTTATTTTTAATTTCTTTAATATTAGTTACTTTTTATTCTATTTCTTTTAGTGTAAAGTTATTTAGCTATTTATTTTTTAGAAAATCTATAAATTTTAAAGAAGTTGTGAGCAAGTATTTAAAAGTACTGCTTATATGTGTCGGTGTAGTCATAGCTGTATCATTTTATGAAGCTTATGTTTCGACGTTTTTACTTGGTTTGTTTAATTGATAGTAAATTTGTAATATTTGTTGTATAATTAGTTTGGTGATTTTATGGCAAAAGTTATTGTGGGAATTTCTGGAGGAGTAGATTCTTCTGTTGCAGCAGTTCTTTTAAAAGAACAAGGGTATACTGTTGAAGGTTTATTTATGCGTAACTGGGATTCGACAGTAAATAATGATATACTTGGTAATCCTGATATTAATAACAATATTTGTCCTCAAGAACAAGATTACAACGACGCTATCGAAGTGTGTAAAAAACTGGATATTCCTCTTCATAGAATAGATTTTGTAAAAGAATACTGGGATAATGTTTTTGAATATTTTTTAAACGAGCTTAAAAAAGGAAGAACTCCTAACCCCGATATTATGTGCAACAAATATATAAAATTTGACTATTTTGTAAGAGAAGCTAAAAGGCTAGGTGCTGATTATATTGCAACCGGTCATTATGCAAAAATTGCAAATGGACAACTTATGAAAGCTAAAGATACTAATAAAGATCAAACCTATTTTTTGTCGCAACTAACAAAAGAGCAGCTTTCTAATGTACTTTTTCCACTTGGCGATTTAGATAAAAAAGAAGTAAGAGAAATTGCTAGAAAATACGATTTGATTACAGCCAATAAAAAAGATTCAACGGGGATTTGTTTTATAGGAGAAAGACATTTTAAAGAATTTTTGACAAATTATTTGCCAACCTCAAAGGGTAGAGTAGTAGATATTGAAACTAATAAAGTAGTAGGGGAACACAATGGTCTTATGTATTATACGATAGGGCAAAGAAAAGGACTTGATATTGGCGGAAATAAAGAAAGACTTTTTGTAGTAGGGAAAAATTTAAAGGATAATATTTTATATGTTTCGTTTGGCGATAATAATGAATATTTAATTTCGGATAGTTGTATAATCGATAACGTTAATTTTAATTGTAACTTACGACCTTTGAAATGTACTGCTAAATTTAGATATCGTGCAGAAGAATATCCTGTCAGTCTAGAATATTTCGCTGATGGGAAAATATTAGTTAAATATGAGAATGTTAAAGCCGTAACACCAGGACAGGCTTGTGTACTATATTTAGACGATAAATGTATTGGTGGTGGCTTAATTGATGAAGTAAGAAAACAAAATGAAAAGTTATGGTATTTATTATAGTATTTTTTTGCTTACTTTACACTTGACAATGTAAATAGTTACCTATAAAATAAAGTTAGAGAGTTGGAGGTTGTTTACCTATGAAAAATTTAAATAATGTACTTAATGAACTAGGAATATCTAAGGTAAGATTAGCAAAGTATTTAGGAGTTTCTAGACAAATGCTATACAATTATTTATCAATGGATAGCCTAAAAGCTTGGCCAAAAGAAAAGTCTACTAAGTTACTTGGACTTTTAAATGTAAAATCTGAAGAAGATATTGCTAATTTGTATATAGATAGTAATTATATAATGGAAGTAGAGGGAAGACTTAACGATGGTGTTAAAGATTCATCGAATCGTGAGATTCTCGCTGATTTAAAAGGTTTTAGTAAAAAAGAGCAGGAGCTACTTACAGATATAATTAATTTGCTTAAGGAACGACTTTCTGAAGACAAGACTAAAGAAACGTTCTGTGCATTCACTTATTTATATCACTATTTACAATCTATGGAAACGTCCAAAGAATTAAAATATATTTTAGCTTATATGTCTAAAGCTATGGGATTTACTGATCCTATGGAATTTGCTTTTAATCAAGATCAACAGTTTATATTTGAAAGCATATTATTTTCAGGATTAACCTTATATAATAATGGTAGTGCTTCTAAAGTTAAATTAGCTGAATCACATAAACGTTTTGTCCAAGATATTGAGCATAAAAACGAAGAAAAATTAAGTAGAACACAAGAGTTAAATACAGCAAAGGTTCAAGCCCTACGAGAGCTTGGTTATAACGAAATAAATGAAGAAAATGCAAAAGAGGTACTAGAGAAAATAGCCGAAATTCAATCTAGAAAAGTTTAAATTTAAGCAATGACTCCCCTATTTTAAAATTTTGAATTAATAGGGGAGTTAGTTCTTCTTAAGTGCTTATAACTAAAAATAATAGGCAAAAAATAAATAAATAATAAATAATTAACAAATATAAGTATGGTAAAATCATTATTATAAATAATAATTAAACATAATATTAAATATATAAAAAATAAATAATATAAATACTAAATTAAATAAAATAATTAAAAAAATAATTAAATAAGAAAAATTTAATCTAATTATACTAGACCAATCTTATAAACATATATATATATAAAATTAGTGATTAGATTAATAACTTATTGTCTTTTTTACAAAATACCCAGCTTCCCATAATTAAGGTTATGTTGCCCCGAGCATTTACGAAGATTATTGATACAAATCTTTCGTAACAATAACATAATCTTCCATATCTTTAGCATTAATATACATAGTAATATCAGAAATAAATAAATCAGGATCATACAATATTATATTTGATTTATACACATTCTTATTGTTATCTATATATACTAATTTATAAAATGTTTCTTCTCCGAACATTTTAACTTGTTCCACACAAGTAATAGGAACTTTCTTTTTAATTGTATATATGTTTTTATCAATATAACTCTCGTCAAGTGCTTTTATAGTCCTGATTAATTTTTTCTTACTGACAAATAATAAATAGGTGATAAATATTAATGATTGAACCATATAAATAATAAAACAAGTATTTCCGAAGCTATAAAAAGTAATTACAGAAAATATGTATAAAAATATTATAATAATTAAATTTTTAGTAAATTCGATATCACGTTCAAATTCAAAGGCGTATATAACACCGGGAGTTCTTTTGGCAATAGTTACCGATTTATATAAAGAACTACTCTCCTTCTCTATTTTTCTTTTTTTCTTTATAACTATTGCTATTAATAATATCGATATTAAAATATGAATTATATATGCAAATGGGAGATCAGCGTATATTATCAGAATATAAATAAGTGCAAATATTAAATAATTACCAATTTTATCTATTTCTATTTTATTAGCAAATTTAATGTTTGATATCAAATCTTCAGTCTTTACATGAATGCAAACAATATTTTTAGATTTGTTCAAAAATGAAATAAAACTAAAAAATTCACTCAATATTAAAGCAACAGTTAGTATACAAAATAATATTGATATATTAATATTACCTATATCCTCTACCCTCTTGCCTAAAATAAGTAAAAACAAAAGATAAAATAAAATCTTTATTAATTTTTTTTCTTCTACATTATCCAATTCATTATAATCCCTATTTACATCAAGATTTGAAAATTTTAAATTTACAAAATAATAGCTTATAATTAAAGAAATATTAAATAGTAAGCTTATAAATAATTCAATCAAACTTAAATTTTTTCCTAACAAGATTATACATAAAAAATATATTAAATCAATACTTACTATACTTATAATAATATACTTTAAAAAGTTTCGTACTATTAAAAGCTTTTTATTATAACTTTGATTCAAGTAAGTATTCTTTTTCTTAACTTTTGTAAGTTTAACAAAAGAAAACGCGAAAATAAGTAATAAAATATAAATTAAATACATAAAATAACACCTACTTATACTATGAATCAATTTTATCATCCTTTTTATTTTTTATAAATATTATTTTTAATTTTGTAAATATTATTAATGGAGGTATATTTTATGGCAAAAAGTAATGAAAAGAAAAACTCTAGTATAAAATGCGATGTTACAAGTTGTATTCACAACAATTGCGATGTTAATTACTGTAAATTAAATGAGATAAAAGTAAGTTGTAATTGTTGTGGTGATGACGTTAACAATAAAGATGAAACGATATGTAACAGTTATAAAAGTATTAATGATAATTAAAAAAATAAAGAGTATCAAAGCTCTTTATTTTAATTTATCTAAAAAACTTGTTCCTATTTCTGGTTTTTGAACATCAAAATTATCAGCAATTGTTGCTCCAACATCAGCCAAACTTTCTAAAATATCCATTTTTTGTGGTTCTTTAAACTTTCTGCTAAATACTATAACTGGTACATTCTCCCTAGTATGTGCGTTACCAGCAAAAGTTGGATCATTTCCATGATCGGCAGTAATTATCAACAAATCATCATTTTCTAGTTTATTTAAAATCATAGGTATCTCAACATCAAATTCTTCAATGGCTTTAGCATAACCTAAAATATCCCTTGTATGTCCATATAAGGCGTCAAAATCACTTAAATTTGCCACACATAAACCAGTAAATTTCTTTCCCATTATATCTGTCATCTTGTTAATAGTATCCATATTATTATAAGAAGATTTTACAATTTTAGTAATTCCTTCACCATCAAAAATATCGTTAATTTTTCCAATTGAAATCACACTATAATCTTTCTCTTTTAAGAAATCCATTATGCTTTTTTTAGGTGGTTTTACAGCATAATCACACCTATCGGCAGTAAATTTAAATTTTCCTGGTTTTCCTGTAAAGGGTCTTGCTATTACTCTTGCAATACGCCAATCACCTTCTAAAGTTATTTTTCTTATTTTCTCACAATAATTATATAATTTTGGTATTGGTATTACATCTTCATGGGCTGCTACTTGTAGTGTTGAATCAGATGATGTATAAACAATCAAACTACCATATGATAAATGTCTTTCCCCGAGTTCATTAATTATCATTTCGCCATTTATAACTTTATTACCGATTACTCTCTTACCAGTTACTTCCTCTATTTTTTCTAATAATTCTCTTGGAAAACCACGTTCAGCGAATGTTTTAAATGGTGTAGTACTCTTTATACCCATTAGTTCATAATGAGAAGTTAGGCTATCTTTTCCAACATTCGTGGGTCTCGCAATAGTATAATAAGCATCAACCTCGTTATTATCGCTCATATTAATTGTATTAACAAAACCCAATTTCTTTAAATTCGGAATAAATAAATCATAATTATCCATTATATGTTTTAATGTATTAGCGCCATTATCACCATAATTATTGGCATCAAGTGCTTCCCCTACTCCTAACGAATCTAATACTAACAAAAAAACTCTTTTAAATTTCATTTTAACATCTCCTATTTTTTACTACGAGGGTGGTATTCTATATAGTCATTTTTCACTTTGCTATTTGAAATATGTGTATATATTCTGGTTGTCGAAATATCACTGTGTCCAAGTAATTCTTGAATAACTCGCAAATCTGCACCATGCTCCAACATGTGTGTCGCAAAACTGTGACGTAGAGTATGTGGCGAAACATCTTTATTTATGTTCTTATCTTTTAAAAGCCTTTTAATTATTTTGAAAAAACTAAATCGACTTAAACGCGTTCCTTCATTATTTAAAAATAAATAATCAGTATTCTTTTTTTTGAGCAACAATGTTCTTTTTTCTATGTATTTATTCAAATATTCAATTACATACTCACCTATTGGAACAATTCGTTCTTTACTTCCTTTACCGATACATCTCACAATACAATTTTCAAAATCAACATCATAAACTCTTAAATCTAACAATTCAGATATTCTAAGACCAGTACCGTATAATAATTCTAACATAGCCTTATTTCGATAGTCAAATGGTGTATCTAATTTTATGTCTAAAAGTGAATCGACCTCTTCTAAAGTTAAAACAGTGGGTAGTTTTTTGACAATTTTAGGTCTTTCAATCGAAACAGTAACATTTGTACTTAAAATATCTTTAGCCTGCAAAAAATTATGAAAGTTTTTAATAGCAGTCAACTTTCTTGCGATCGATGTTGCGGTAAGATTTTCTTTAGAAAGAAATTCTAAATATGTCAAAACATCTTCCTTTTTTATCTCTTCAGTTTTATAAATATTTCTTTGGCTCATAAACAATCGATAATCATTTAAATCTCTTTTATATGATAAGTAAGTATTTTTGGCATTTCTTCTTTCATACATGAGATAACTAATATACTTTTTAATATCCTCTTCCATTTTTTCACCCTATCGATATATATTATAATATAATTAGTGAATTGTTTTGTCAAATATTACAGTTGAAAATAAAACTAACGTTTGATATAATTATAAATAGAGGTGATTAAATTGGAGAAACCTTTAGCACTAAAACTTGCTCCTAACTCTATAGATGATGTTATAGGGCAAAAACATCTTTTAGGGAAAGGCAAAGTATTAAGAAATTTAATAGAAAACAAAAAGCTTCCTTCAATGATTTTGTATGGAAGACCAGGTATTGGTAAGACATCAATTGCTAACGCTATGGTAAAAGATTTAGGTGTTAAATACCGTTTTTTAAACGCAACAATCAACAATAAAAAAGATTTTGATATTGTAGTCGAAGAAGCTAAAATGTACGATGGAATGGTACTTATTATGGATGAAATTCATAGACTTAATAAAGATAAACAAGATTTACTTCTTCCGCAAATAGAAAGTGGCCTAATTACCCTAATAGGACTTACGACAAGTAATCCATATCACTCAATTAACCCTGCTATTAGAAGTAGATGCCACCTATTCGAATTATTACCTCTAGAAGAAAATGATATAATAGAAGGCTTGAAAAAGGCCATTAAACATCCTGATTTAAGGGGAATAAAAATTGATGATGACGCTATAAAGTATATAGCATCAGTATCAGGAAATGATTTGAGATATGCTTATAATCTTTTGGAGATAACATTCTATTCTTCAGAAGATAAAAATGTTAATATTGAATCTATCAAAAAAATCAATAATAAACCAGCTTTTTTTCATGATAAGAATGAAGATGGACATTACGATGTCCTAAGTGCTTTTCAAAATCGATTAGAGGAAGTGATGTAAATGCTTCGCTTCACTATTTAGCAAGGCTTTTAGAATCTGGCGACCTAGATAGTATTTTCCGAAGATTAAGCGTTATTTGCTACGAAGATATTGGACTAGCTAATCCTTCGATTGGTCCTAAATTATATGCAGCAATCAGTGCTGCCGAAAGAGTTGGAATTCCTGAAGCAGTAATACCTATGGGTGAGATAGTTATCGAAATGGCTCTATCCCCTAAATCAAATTCAGCAAATTTAGCTATTAATAAAGCTTTAGAAGATGTTAGAACAGGAAAATGTGATAAAGTCCCAAGTCATATAAATTCTACTGCCTTTGGCTATTTATATCCACATGATTATCCTGGAGATTTTGTTGTCCAGGAGTATCTTCCGAATAATTTGAAAAATAAAAATTATTATGAACCAAAAACTACCTCACAATACGAAAGAACACTAAAAGAAATTAAAAATTCTATAGATAATATGAAAAGAAAAGAAAGCCTAAAATGAATTCTATTTTGCACTTTCTTTTCTTTTTTTTACATAGCATTTTCCACACACAGACTCATAAGTAATATTATCTTTTCCATCATCAATTGCTACTTGATCCCCTTCAAATATCGGTATACCATTTTTTAGACGCATATTGGCTGTAGCTTTTTTGCCACATCGACAAATAGTTTTCATTTCCTCTATATCATCAGCAATTTCTAATAATCGAGTAGATCCTTTAAATCCCTTCATTAAAAAATCTGTTCTTAACCCATAACAAAGGACAGGGATATCATATTCTTTAGATATACAATATAACTCATCAACTTGAGAAGATTCCAAAAACTGAGCTTCGTCAACAAGTATTGCGTTAGGAATATCGTGTTCTACATAAGGAAGAACTCTACCTGTAGAAGGTAATAAAACATCTACTTTTCTTTCTACTCCTAACCTACTTACTATGTTATTATCACCTTTTGTATCAATGTTAGGTTTAATAACTAATACCTTCATTCCTCTTTCTTCATAGTTGTGAGCGACTTGCAACAATGCTGTTGATTTACCACAATTCATAGCACCATATCTAAAATATAACTTTGCCATAATAATTCTCCTTAATTATAAAATTTTACTATCATTCCTTAGCAAAATCACACCATCCTACTTACCTCATAATATTACAATGAGTATATAACCATTCCTTACATATTCTCCACATATAATCATACTATTATTTTTAAATTATTTCAATTTAATTAGCATAATTAGATAGAATATATACAATTTAACTTTTATCAAAATAACATAAATCTAAAACTAAGTTTGTCTAATATCAAAAACATATATTACTTATATCATTTAAGATGACATAAATCTAAAACCCCTATGGGTGACTTGTGACATGTGACAAAGTTTTAATACCATTTGAAATGACATAGATCTAAAACTGTTCAGCCATTATAGTATCGATAGTTTCACTATCCAAATCTAAACCTTTCAAAAATTCTCGCATAATAATTTCTCCTCCTATCGCTTTTTTTACGTGTCGCGAACACGTGTGAATTGAAATATGGTTTTTCAACCTTAAATAAATTATATTGTAAAAACAAAAAAATGTCAAAATGACATTATTTTTTTATAATTAAAACATTGATATACAAGACACAGTTGGTTTTACTTCTAACTCAATAGTATCTTTAAAATAACTTATATCACCTTTTTCATATTTTTTCTTATTAGAATTATAATCATTTTTTATAACATCATTTATATCTTCATCATTTTCAGTATATAAATTTGGGTAATATTTTTTAAATTGTCTCAACGTTTCTTCTTTATATTCTTCGAATGTATATGGATATTTCATTTTTTATTCACCTTCTTATCTCTTATTTCCATAGCTTCATCATAATTTTTTGATACTTTTATATTAGTATAAAAATCTTCTTTCTCAATATATTTAGTTTGTTTTCCTGTATATTCAAAAAATACAACTTTTTCGGGTTTATCTATTCCTTTTCTCCAACCTGTTGGAGCATAATCTTCATCAAAATCGTTTTAATACCATTTGAAATGACATAGATCTAAAACAGCTTAAAAGTAGAATTTGCATTTTGTGTAGTTTTAATACCATTTGAAATGACATAGATCTAAAACCTCGCTTCATCAGTAGGCTTTAAATCACTAGTTTTAATACCATTTGAAATGACATAGATCTAAAACATTGAAATAGCAATGATTGGTGTTCCAACTGTTTTAATACCATTTGAAATGACATAGATCTAAAACAGCAGAACAATTATAATTCTTAATGCTTGTGTTTTAATACCATTTGAAATGACATAGATCTAAAACACAGACTTTTTAAACAAGCCTTGTTATATAGTTTTAATACCATTTGAAATGACATAGATCTAAAACATGAAAACGGTTTTATTACTTTAAAATATGGTTTTAATACCATTTGAAATGGCATAGATCTAAAACAGTTGTTCACCTACTCTATCTTGATTTTCTGTTTTAATACCATTTGAAATGACATAGATCTAAAACAGTGTCATATTTATATATGTTATAATTTAAGTTTTAATACCATTTGAAATGACATAGATCTAAAAC
>CANQHY010000006.1 GCA_947623975.1 uncultured Bacilli bacterium | reverse complement strand
CAATTGATATTAAAGATTATGGGGTAGTAGAAGTAGAGCTTGATCCTAACGTTGCTCCTTTAACAGTTGAAAATTTCTTGAATTTGGTTAATGATGGCTTTTATGACGGTCTGACTTTTCATCGAATTATAGATGGTTTTATGATTCAAGGAGGAGATCCTAAAGGAGATGGCACAGGAGGAAGTGCTAAGACGATTAAAGGGGAATTTTCATCTAATGGTGTAGACAATGATTTATCTCATGAAAGAGGTGTAATCTCAATGGCTCGCAGTAGTAATAAAGATAGTGCTAGTTCACAATTTTTCATTGTTCAACAAGATAGTACTTATCTAGATGGAGATTACGCAGCGTTTGGAAAAGTTACTAAAGGAATGGAAATAGTCGATAAGATAGCTAGTGATGCTAAACCAACTGATAGTAATGGGACAATAAAAAAAGAAGAACAACCAGTTATAAATTCTATTAAGGTAATTGATTAATTGCCTTTTTCTTTGCATAAATTTAGTTTATTTTTAAAAACTAAGAGTGGTGATTAGATTGAAAATAAGACTAGGATATGCAGTTATATCTAAAACTTTGGAAGGTCAAAAATTATTTCACACTTTAACTTATACTAATTATTTAAAAAAAGAGGATAGTAATAATTATTTAACTTCAATTATCAACCAAAATCTAGAAGGCCTTATGGAAATACTAAAATATAATGTGAAAAATAATATTCATTTTTATCGTTTAAATTCTTCCCTAATTCCTTTGGCTACCCATTCTGAGGTTGACTATGATTATAAAGAAAAAGTAAGTGCAACTTTAGATGATATTGGCAAGTATATTGGAAAAAACAATTTAAGAGTCGATACTCATCCTGATCAATTTTGTGTTTTAAATAGCACTAAAGAAGAAGTTGTTACAGCTAGTATTAAAATATTAGAATATGAATCTTTTATTTTAAAACAATTAAAAATTTCTAATCCTATAATTATTCTTCACGTTGGCAGTATGGAAGGTGGAAAAGAAGAAAGTATTCAAAGATTTAAAGATAATTTTAAAAAATTAGATAAAGATGTACAAAATATGATTGCTTTAGAAAATGACGATAGAGTATATAAAGTTAAAGATGTTTTAACATTATGCGAAGATTTGCACATCCCTATGGTTTTAGATTATCATCACTATTTATGTAATAATAATGGCGATAATTTAGATGATTATCTTTCAAGAATATTTGCCACATGGCAAAATAATCTTCCTAAAGTACATTTTTCTTCCCCAAAAAGTAAATTGAAAAAAGAATATCGCTCTCATCATGATTATATTAATGTTTTAGATTTTATTAATTTTATGAGATTTATGAAAAAATATGATCAAGATTTTGATATTATGATTGAAGCTAAAATGAAAGATGAAGCTTTATTTCGTTTAGTAAGGGAATTAAAATATTTAACTAATTATACTTTTTTAGATGAAACAACTTTTATTGTTTAAAAATAGTATACAAAATCTAAAATTATGTGTATAATTAAGTAGTAACGCCGAATTAGTTTAGTGATAAAACGAATCCATGGTAAGGATTAGCGGATTGTTTGATTCAATCATTCGGCACCAGATAAGCAATTTATCCTTTATTTTAAAGGATTTTTTTATTGTCCTTTTATTGCTCACCGACTATTTACCGACTATTTTTAATTATTTATCAATATGAGAAATTAAATTTGTTAAATCATTTTTGTAAAAATGTGAATAGGTGTTAAGTGTAGTAGATATATCACTATGTCCTAGAAATCTAGCAACTAGTGTTATATTAGCTCCTTTACTTATCAAAAGCGATGCACAACTATGTCTAAAGTCGTGAATTCTGATTCTTTTTACACCTGATAATTCTACCAATTTATCTCTTCTAGCTTGTATTGTACTTGTTGGTAAAGGAAATATCTCGCCAAACACAAACCAATCATTACTAAAGTTTTCATATTTTTTTAATGCGTTATAGCGTTGTTTTAAATTGTTTGAGAGATTTATTGGCATCGGTATAGTTCTTATACTACCTTTAGTTTTTGGTGGCAAAATTAAATGATTTTTTCCTTTTAAACGATTAGCTAAACTTTTATTAATTTTTATTGTATTATTTTCAAAATCTATATCATGCCAATTTAATGCTAATGCTTCACCTTGTCTTAATCCGCAATAAAATAGGGTAGAGAAAAAACATATCCACTTTAAGTCAGTTTCTTGTTTGATAAAAGTATCAAATTCATCTTTTGTATAAAATAACATTTCTTTTTTTAGCTCGTTAGGATTTGAAAAACCAGCCATTTTTTTAAGAACATTTATATTTAGATTGTATATTCTTTCCCCATAATTTAAAACTGCTCTAAGTTTTTTATAAATATTATTTTTATATTGTGTAGAAAAATTTTTATTATTAATTTCCTGTTTCCAATTTTCAAATTGTTTTACAGTCAATTCTTCAATTTTTATTTTTTTAATAGTTTCTAAATATCTAAGATCTATTTTCATTCTATCGTAAGTTGTTATTCTAACTTTATCCTGTTGGTATCTTAAATAATCATCTATTAATTCACCAATTGTCATATTGCTTGATGTGGGCATATCTTTAATACTATTTAAAAATTCTATTTCATCTTCTTTAGCTTCTTTTTGTCTAAGTCTATATGGTCCTTGTTTTCGTTTTCTATTTCCGTTTAAATCGGTATAATAACATCTAAAATAAAAGCATTCTTTAGCACTTTTAAACTTCTTTGGTATTTTATTAGTTTCCTTAAATATAGCCATAATAGCACACTCCTTTTTATTGTTTATATTACAAAGGTATGCTATAATTGAAAAGGAAAAACCTTACAATTATAGTTTACCTATTTTTGTTTTAGATTAGTAGTCTTTGGTTTTTTCATTTTCCCTTTACTTGTTCCAGCAAGTGGGGGATTTTTTAATGCTTGAATTATTAATCGTACATGATATAATGTTATTGAACCACTCCATCCTCGTATGAGGGCAAGGTGGTGCTTTTTTTGATATATAATTAATTTGTATCTAAATTAAAAAAGCTAGTCACTTTGACTAGCTTTGTCTATGCCTATCGGCACCTGTCGTAGTATAATACCATTAAGGCATGATACTGTCTAAGCATTTCTGCTCCTGTATCTATATACTACAATAATATTTTATTCTAGTCAAGTAATTTTATACAACATTTTGTTATTTTTTTACATTAAATTGTGTATTCTTTTAATATTTCACTTGTTATTTCTTCCAATATTTCATCAGATAATTTCAACTTATTAATATAATCATATTCGTTTATTGGTTTTATAATCGATAATTTACTTATCGTTTTCATATGTTCAACTATTGCATAAGACGTAACGTTATCACGATTACTATAATATTTTAAACAATCTTTTATTTTCTTTTTTTGACTATTATCTTGTGTATTTTCGTATAGATTTTGCAATTTTTGTATTTCTTCATCGTTAATTAAAATATTTCCTATATCAATACAAGTTCTATGTTTTTTAGAAGTTATTGGTATAACATGTAATATTGGATTATATGCAGTATCATTTTTAGAAACAACAACTGCAAAATGGTCTCCTGAAAATTCACTACCAACATTTACACCAAATCTTACTTTTATAATTCTACCTCTACCGTATCTTTTAAAATATTTTGGTTTAGTGTTAATTTCATAAAGTAAGGTTTCACTTTCTTTTAGCCTAGAATTTTCAAAATTTGTAAATTTGTCTTTCATATTCATATCTGATATTGTGATATTATTGCTATGCGTTTCTATCAATTTTTTATGTTTTGTTTCTGTTGACATTTGATTTATCATTTATTTCACTTCCTTTATTTTGTTCCAGCAAGTGGGGGATTTTTTTATATATTCCAAGTATGTCCACAATTTTGGCATACTGCTTTTGTTTTAGTAATATTTTTAATTTTTTTACGTTTACCAACAAATATTGCAAATATTAGTGCTGGAACAGTTAAAAATAACCATTTAAAGAATATCCACCACCAGCCAATGCATAGCCACCATATTATACCATGATGTTTTGTTACTAGTTTACTTTCATTTAAAACTTGAACAGTAACATTTTCACTATTACATTTTGGACATGTTCTTTTTGTATTCATTTTTTACCTCCTATAAATTTTAAACTTTAATTGTGTATTATTTCTTTTTTATTTATTTTTTCATATCTTGATAAGCTATTAACTAATACATCTTTAAATTTATATATATCATCTATACAATTAATATCATATCTTAGTTCTTTTTTATCCGAAGTGGGTACAGTTATAAATTTTACAGACTCTTTTAAATAAATTCTACATATCCATTTAGTAACTTTGTTGTCATAAAGAATACCAAAATAACTGAATGTATCTTTATATCCAATTTTTTTGCTATCACAATATTCTGCTAAAATCGATTTTACTATATAGTATCCTTGCATTTCTTCAACTGTTGTAACAATTTCATTATTATGATCATTATTTTCGTTAACATCTGTTTCTTCAGGATTTTCATTATCTTCCATAATAGTTTGTAATTTAGTATTCATTAATTCATTAAAATATGAAGTAATTGATTTTTTTATTAATGGGCGATATTTTTCTATTATAACATTTGTTTTGACCCCGTCATAAATGCCTTTGTTAAGTATTAACTTAATAAAATCGTCAGATGGATTAGCAAATTCTTCTTTCAATACCTTCTTAATTAAATTAAGATATTTTAAATCATTGGCTGTCGAAAATATTTCATCAACATTAAATGTTTCTTTTTGAAATTTTTTAATTTCTTGTATTTCACTATCTTTTAAATCATTTAAAGATACTTCTAAAAAAGGCGTAGTATCCATAACATTAGTTTTTTCTAAATCAGTATAGAATTTATAAGTTATACCATTTGTTAATATTGCAAATTTAGCTTTTGATGTTCCAAAATATCTAAATAATTGACTATCATGTTTTTCTAGTTGTTCGTTAACAGATTTAGCTTCTATTAATATTGAAACTTCATTATTAAGAATAATAGCATAATCTACTTTTTCTCCTTTTTTAATTCCTACATCTGCAATATATTCCGGTGTAAATTCATTTGGATTAAAAACATCATAACCTAATAATTGAAAAAATGGCATAATTAATGATGTTTTAGTGGCTTCTTCAGTTTTAATAGTATTTTTAAGCTCATTGACTCTAAGTATAAATTCTTTTAATCTTTCATCAAAATTCATTTTTAAATCTCCTCTATTAAAAATTTAATATATCTATTTGCTTCATCTTCATAATTTTGAATATGAAAAGCAAATAAATCTTTATCTATTTGACATAATTGGTTAAGTTCTATATGTGCAAGTTCATGTAACAAAGTTTTTCTTCGTTTATAATATGATAGCTGTTTATTAACGATAATATTATTAATACCTTTATAATTAAATACAAATCCATTTATTCCATTAGGTAAAAACCTATAACTTATATTAGCATTATAATGATTTAATACATCTTTTTGAGTTATATAATTATCTAATAAATCCTTTAACATAATCAATATCACACTCCCTTTTATAATTTAAAAATTCCATTTCATTTTACATTCATTAACTTCTTGTTCATATCTCTTATCTATCCATTCTATTTGATCCATTTGAAGACTACAGTTGGGTTTATTTTCAGGGCAATTTGCATTCCATAAATTAGTCCTATTAATTCCTGCTTGACTAATACAAGCTGTTAATTGCTGTCGATTATAATCTTTACTTTTCTCCTCTTTTTTTAATCGCTCGTTTTCCTGTTGCAATTTTAATTCTTCCTTATGATAGCTAAAATAAGAAAAAATTCCTATTGAACATAAAATAGTAAAACATATAATAATTATTGATATAAATTTTAAATTAATTTTTTTCATAATTTTTAACCTCTTATCTGCTTGTATCAGTTAATATATATTCATCGATGTTTAATTCTTTTAATTTACTGTTATAATCATCAGCCAATTTTATATATAAATCTTTATAAAAAAGTTTATCTTCTTTTAATAAAATTTCATTTTTTTCATAATTTTTAATTTGAGTTTTATATTCCTTGACGTCAGCTTTATATTGACTAATTTCTTCTTTCTTACAATAACAATCGTAAAGCAAAATAGCTGATACAATTGTTAAACCAATTAGGGCATAAATTTTAAAATTTTTATTCATCTCCCAACTCCTTGTCAATTTCTTTTTTTCTTTCTTCTATAATTGTTTTGATAATATTTTTGTCGCTTTCAGAAAGAACATTTTTGTATTTATCAAATAAAATATCAGTTTCATCATAAGTGTTATCTTCTTTTGACAAATCTTTATCTAATAAATCAGGAATAGAAACATTAAAAACTTCTGCAATATTGGCAACATTTCCAATCGTTGGCTCACGATTGCCATCTTCCCATCTACCAATAGTGGTTTGGTCTACATTTATTTTATTAGCCAATTCCGATTGAGTTAAATGTTTTTCTTTTCTTAGAAATTGTAAATTTTTCGAAAAGAAATTTGCTTGTTCTTTCATTTTTTTCTCCTTTCTTGGCAATATATTATCACAAAAAATGACAATTTGCAATTTTTTTATGACAATTTGCATTTTTATGTTGACAAATGACAATAGTCATAATATAATGAGTACAGTTAGGAGGTTAAATATGGATTTAAAAAGAATCGGCGAGGCGATGAAACTTCTGAGAAATAGTAAAAATTGGTCTTTAGAAAAAGAAAGCCAAATGCTTAATATTCATAGAAATACGTTAGCAATTTATGAAGAAAATCCAGAAAATATGAGTATGGGACTATTTAATGAATTTTTACTTATTCATAATGTTTCTAGGGAATATTTTTTTAAAATTGCATATGACAATAGTCTTATAAAAGTGCAAAAACCTATGACAATTGATGATAAGAAATAGGTAAGCTAATGAAATATATAGATACATTTATAATTTTACTAGCTTATATATTATGCAATATTTATTGGCATAAAAAAATAATTGTTGGTAAATGGATATATACAATTTATACAACAATTATATTTATACTAATTACTTTATACATTTTCAATTTTATTAACACTTAATAAAAAAATTAAATTCTAGGTACTAGTTGAGGGTTAGAACAAAAAAACTTTGATACAGTTTTCCTTTCTGAAAAGTATTTGTTATATCACCTTACTTATTCTATATTCTCTCTTTCTAACTCTCAATTAGTACCTAGAAATAAAACCAAAGACTACTAAAAATTTAAGGAGGTAAAAAATGGTAAAAATAGCCAAAAGAATAAGTGTTAGCGATATGCTAGAGATTTTAAACAATCAATGGTTATCTAGTATGGACATTAAGAAGTTAGCTTGTGTCAGCTTAGTTAAAGCAATAAAAATTAAAGATGAAATAACAGAAGAATTAACTTCTAATAATTATTTTGTTCCTAACGGGTTAGTACCATGTGATCGTGTGGTTAAATATTTGAATTTAAATGTTAATTATTTAAAAAAAATATCAGAAAAGAGGTAAAAAATGAAAAGAATAAAATGGGTAAATATAATTGAAATATTAATTTTAATAGTATGTACATTAATAATTTTACATGACGTATATATGATTATGTTTAAAGGTTATAGCTTTACTTGGTTTGGAATATTAACGTTTATGTTTGCAATTATAGAAGGATCAATTATTACTGAAAATTTAGAAGAAAAAATAAAAATTGCACTAAAAAATTAGTACAATTCAATCAAATTTGTAATTAAAAATTACTTAAAAAGTGTATCAAAAAGCTAAAAAAAAGTCAAATTTAGGAGCAAAAAATATGAATAAAATAAAAGGATTTACGTTTCATAGAAGCTATGCAGAAGCAATGGAAGAATTAAATGTAAAAGAACAAAAAGAGTTTGCGTGGTGGATTTATAGATATGTATTTTTTGATGAAAAGCCCAATTTAAAAGGGAAATCTAAACTTGCATGGATATTAGTTGAGCCAATCTTAACTAAAAGCAAAAATAAATCAAATTTAAATCAAAATTAAATCAAATCGCAACCAAATCAAAACCAAATCAAAACCAAATTGCAACCAAATACTCATAGGATAAAGAATGGAATGGAAAGGATAGGATTAGATAGGAGTGTGTATATATAAATATAACTACGTTTAATAAGTATTACAATATGCTAATTATTAATTACAAAGCTAAGAAAAATAATAATCAATTAAAACTATACTATGAAGCTTTAAAAGGGTATACAGAAAAAGAACTTTATGAAGCTATTATAAAGACAATTCGTGAAAATAAATATTTCCCTAATATTCATGAAATAGTGGTTAATATACCACACATAGATATTCAAAAATTTAATGAATGGGATAAAATTCAGCCTGAAAAATTGGATAAAGAATCAAAGGAATATAAAGAACTAGAGGAGTTGTTAAAGGAGTTTAAATGAAATGGACAATTGAATTTGAAAAAGTTTTGAATGAATGGGTGGTTTTTAAAGTAGATAAAAACGCAAAATTTGAAGTATTTAGAAATAAAGCAAAAAAATGTTGCAAAGATTTTATAAAAATAATGGAAGAGAGGAGTAAAAATGGAAATCGAAGAGGTACTAACAGATGAGGGAAAAGAGTATTATGATTATTATTTACATTTAGAAATTGAATATAGGTTGCATAATACCTTTGAAGATTTTTTAGCAGAATTAAAACAATGTGAAAATTGTGGAGAATATGTTTTAGAAGAAGACATATGTGATGTTGAAAATGCAATAATTTGTTTAGACTGTAAAAATGATGGATATTTTGAATAATTATGGAAAAAGAATATATAATTAATGATTTTGAAAAAATGCGTAATATTGATGTGACGCCATATCTAAAAAAAAGAGATAACATAGACTATTTAAATTGGGCAGTAGTGAAAGATTTATTACATAAAAATGGTGCCAAAAAGGTATATTTTACACCACTTACTAACGAAAACGGATCAAGTTTATTTATGAGTGCTCAAGTATTTACTGATAAAGACGGAAAAACTAATAGATGCTATGAAACGAGAATTAAGATTGTTGTAGATGATATAGAATTTGAAATGCAAAGCCCAGTTATGAACGGAGCTAATCCTGTAAAAGACAATTCAATGACTCAACAAAGAGTATGGAATTCAATGTGTAGAAGCTTTGTAAAGGGTGTAGCTATACACATTGGTTTAGGTTTTGACTTATGGTGCAAAATCGAAGCAAAAGAAAGTGAAGAAAGCATTGAAGATTTATCAAAACATAATATCTTGAAAGTTGCTGAAAGAGTTAAAGAAAAGCTTACATCTATAATGCAAGGTGGTATGACACTAGAAGATATAGCTGAAAAACTTGATATCACTTCTGATGAGTTAAAAGCATATTTAAGTTATTTCAATACATTAAATAGACTTGAAAAGGCATTAGATAAGATTGATAAAAAGTAAAGACAGAGCTAATTATTTTGGAGCAAGTGATACAAAGTTTATTATGAGTAATTGGAATACCAAAACATTTGATAGCTGGTGGTTAGAAAAATTAGGATTAAGCAAAAATGACTTTGAAAATAAATATACACTAGCAGGAAATAATTACGAACATAAAATTGTAGATTCTTTAGGAATTAAGGAACTTGAAAAAGATAAACAAATCATAATTGAAGAACTACGTTTAAGAGTAAATTTAGATGCAAATACCCCAAACAAAATACATGAAATAAAAACGTTTAATATTAGTCGAGGTTTTAAGTTATATAAAGCATACTATTGGCAAGTTCAAGTTCAAATGTTTGCAAGTAAAATATATTTTGCAGAAATAGACGCTTACGGTCTAACTGAAAATGATTATAAAAATTATTTTAATGAAATAGATAAAAGTAGATTAGAAATTCATGAAATTAAGTATGACTGTGATTTTATTGAAAAAGATTATTTACCAAGATTGAAATATTTAGCTAGATGTTTAAAGAAAGGACGGCTTCCAAGTTATGATGAGTTTTACGGGGAATATAGACCAAATAAAGCAATATCTTTGGAAATTTGACAAACAAACTATTTACGATATTGAAATAAAAAAACATAGAAATAAAAGAAGTTTAAATGCTAATAGCTATTGCTGGGAAATAATAAGCAAAATTGCTAATGTTTTGAGATTGAGTAAAGAAGAAGTTTATGTACAAATGTTAAAAGACTACGGACAATCAATGAAAATTCCAACAAAGGTAAATGAAGAATTAAACGGATATTTTAAATATTACGAATATTTAGGTAAAGGAAAATTAAATAATTCAATAGTTGATTGGTATATCGTTTATAAAGGAAGTAGTGAGTACGATACTAAGGAAATGTCTATTCTTATAGACGGTATAGTTCAAGAAGCTAAAGCATTAGAAATAGAAACTTTAACCCCAAATGAATTAAGAATGTTAAAAGAAGAATGGAGGTAAATAAATGTTATGGGAATTAATTGATTTATCAGATTGGAAAACAAAAAAACAAATTTTAAGCGAGTTAAAACATGGTGGAATAATTATAGATGAAAGAAGATTGAGAAAATTAGTAGAGTTACAAAATAAATTATTTTATAACCATGAAAGTGATATTTTTATAGCTCATAGTTCTAAAGGATATAAAGCTACTAAAGACTATGAAGAAATAAATAATTCACTAAAAGATAATCACAAAAGAGCTATAGATTTACTTCATAAAGAAGCAGTTACAAGAAAAGCTTTAGGGGAAAATATGAATTTTAACTTAATAGTACATAATGGTGAGTTTATGTACGTAGAACTGTAGATATGAAAAGTAAAAGAACAAAAGCTTTAGAAATAAGTAAAAAAGTTAAGCTTAAAGTTTGGGAAAGAGATAATCGACGTTGTATATTTTGTGGACGTTACGTTGATTGGAATTTCGCTAATAGTCATTATATAAAAAGGTCTCAGGGTGGTTTAGGTATAGAAGAAAACATTATGACTAATTGTATAAATTGTCATAATGATTTTGAAGAAACATCAAGAAGAAAAGAAATGAAAATATTTGCTAAAAATTATTTCATGGCAAAATATCCTAATTGGAATGAAAATAATTTAATTTATAGAAAATGGAGATAAGAAGATGAAAGATAAATTAAAAATAATAGTTTTGGTATGTATAGCAATATTATTTTCAATATTTGCTATACAAGGTAATTTTGAGGGGTGTAATACAACATTGTTATTACTGTTAATACATTTAATTTTAGATAAGAGGATTTAGAAATGGAAACATGTAAAAGATATAAAGATGGAATATGTTCTATAACTGGCGAAAAAGTCACAATAGGGCATTGCAGAAATTGTGTAAGTTATGAGGAGGAAGAAGATGCAAAATAACATAATACTAGGTAGGTTAACAAAAGATCCAGAATTAAGAGTTACGTCTAATGGTAAAACTATAGCTTTATTTACAATAGCTATAAATAATAAAAAAGATGATACTACATTTTTAGAATTAGTTGCCTTTAACAATATTGCTGAAAATATTTGTAAATATTGTGAGAAAGGAAGCAGAATATTAGTCAATTTTACAATAAGAAATAATAATTACGAAAAAGATGGCAAGAAATATTACGGATATAAATTTAACGTAAATAGTATTAACTTTATAGATTTTAAAGAAAAGGAAAAAAGTAATTCTATAGAATCAATTAATATGGACGACATAATTATAACTGATGAAGAATTGCCTTTTGATTAGTATATGAGTTACTTAGAATATTTTAAAAAATATTGGTATCCAGTATATAAACGACAAATAATAAAAGCCAAATATTTTAATGAAAAAGATACTTTGTTAGCTATAAAAGAAAACATATATAAAAATTGGAATTTAAAAGACTATACAAAAATTATTACAAAAGATTTAGGCATATATCACTTAATTACTAGAGAGGATTTAGAAAATGGAAAATAAAGAAATAACTGTTTATGAATTAATGGGACTTATTAAAGATAATAAAGCTCCTAAAAATATTAAACATAAAAATATATATTATTCTTGGATAGATAATCAATATATTTCTTATGATATAGATGAAGATTATTTATTATCAAGAAGTGATTTATTAGATATTTTAAATGATACAGTTGAAATTCTACCAGAAGAAAATGATGAGTGGGAAGATATAGAAGAAATAAATATTGAAAATGAAGGTCATGGAGATTTTATAAGAAATGAATATGGAACAATATGTGGTTTAACAAAACATTCTAAAGTTATAGCAGAAAAAGTAAATAAAATTATTAAAAATCAAAAATATTTAAAAGAAAGGTTGGAGAGTAAAAATGTTTTATAAAGTTAAAGATAATGTAAATTTAGAAGAACTTATAAAGTATGGTTATGAATATGGTAAAACTGATATTATGCAACCTGCCTATATTAAAGAATTAGAATATGGAGATTATATTGCAATTTACCCTGATAATAGAAAAATTTGCGTTTATGTAGAAGATTTTTGCGGTAATAGTTGGAGTAAATTTGTAGATGATTTATTGCAAGATTTAAAAGGAGCAAATTTAATAGAAAAGTTGGAGGAAAAATAAAATGAATGGTATACCTTTAGATTTTGATTTTTCAAAAACATTAAATGAACAATTATTAACGTTTGATTATTACAAAAGTAGATATGCAAATTATGAATGGCAATTACTTAATTTATCACATGAAAAACAACAACTTATTTCTTTTTTAGAAGAGAAAATAAAAGAATGTAATAAAAATATAGATGAATTTTTTTCAACATATGGTAAAGCAACAATAAATAATACAGAAATTAAAAGAAAAGCATTTCAAGAAGTCCTAGATTTTGTTAAAGGTGGTAAAGATGAGTGAAGATAAAATTCAAAGTACAAAAGAGGCAATGTATAAATTTTCTCAAGTAAAAACTTTAAGCGATATAGAACAAACTATTTTAAGAAATGGTGCAAATGCTATTGAACAATTATTACAAGAAAATGCACAATTAAAAGAAAAATATTCTAAATTAGAAGATAAATATTTTAAAAATATACCATGTTGTAATGAAGATGATTGTTCTTTATATAATCATACTATAAATACTGATTATGTTTTAACTGAATTTGAAAAGTGGCTTGAAGAAAGAATAAAAATATCTAGTACAGATGATACTTATGTAAATGGTATGCACTTTATAGGACAAAATCATGCTGTGTATAATGGATGTTTTGATAAATTACAAGAATTGAAAGAAGGTAAGAAATAATGAATAGAATTGTTTTAAGATATAAAGAAAAGGATAATAATAATCTTTCTAGTTTAAATATTTACAATGATATTAAAGGCTTAAGTTTTGAAAAAATTTGTGAAACTTTATATGGTGAAAGTGCTGATATTAT
Source organism: uncultured Bacilli bacterium (assembly GCA_947623975.1). Taxonomy (GTDB): domain Bacteria; phylum Bacillota_I; class Bacilli_A; order RF39; family UBA660; genus RUG13868. The sequence continues at coordinate 6,808 of CANQHY010000006.1, read as the reverse complement.
GTTTAAGTTATTAAAAAATGTTGATTATTCTAAAGTTGATAATTGCATTTTATATGAATGTACCATTTTAAAAGGGAAAAAATCAGAGGTGAAATAAAATGAAATTAGAAAAAGAAATTGGAATATTACCAATGGTTACTCATGATGAAAATAATAAAGATACATATAAAAATGTTACACTTATGATTAATATTCCTGAGCTAACTAAAGAGGAAATGAAAGTTATAAGAAAAGGACAAGTAAGCAAATTAAAACTAACTTTAGAAGTAGAAGAACCAATACTTGATGAAGCAGAAAGAAAATATTTAAGTGGTGTTATTAGACCTTTTAGAGATAGAGTTAAATGTGTAAAAAAAGAAAAAGATACTAATAAAAGAGAATATATTAATATAGTTTATGATAATGATTGGTTAATACCATTGCCTTTTTTTTGAAAAAAATACAATGTACAAAGACATGGAATTAGATAAAGAATATTCATTAGAGGACTTAAACCTGTAATTAGGAGGAATTATGGAACAAGAAATATGGAAACCAGTTGTTGGCTATGAGGAATATTATGAAGTATCTAATTTAGGAAATGTAAGAAGTGTAGATAGAATTTGTACTCAAAAAAATAGTAAATGTGAAAAATACAAACATAGTTATAAAGGAAAAATATTAAAACAATTTAAAAATAATAGTGGATATATGAGAGTACAATTATGTTATAATCATAAATCAATAGGGAAAAGTGTTCATAGATTAGTTGCTGAAGCATTTATTGATAATTCTAATAATTATAAATGTGTAAATCATATCAACGGTATTAAAACTGATAATCGAGTTGAAAATCTTGAATTTTGTACATATTCACATAACAATAGAGAAGCATTTAAATTAGGATTAAATAAAAATATAAAAAAAGTAAATCAGTATGATTTACAAAATAATTTTATAAAACAATGGAATAGTATTAGAGAAGCCGAAAGAAAATTAAATATTTTAGCTTCAAGTATTTCAAGATGTTGTAAAGGAATGCTTAAAACTGCAGGAAATTATAAATGGAGGTATGAAGATGAATAAAAAATTATTATCAATTTTACAAGATGAGGAAGTGATAAATAATGAATTATAATGAAAAAATAAATAGAGTATATGATTTAGCAGAAGAAATAGTTGATATTATGTCTAATATGTCATTAAAAGAAATGCAAATGTTTAAGTTAGAATATGAAATAGCTTTTAAACAAGTTGAACTTAACAAGTTAAGAAATGAGAAAGAAGAATAAATATGTTAAAAATAAAAGATAATAAAGATATGAAAGATATTAAAAAATATTTAGAGTTATTCTGGCATACTTGTTATACTGATGATAAATTAAATACTTATCGTTATAGAATTAAAGGAACTGGTTTAGAAATCGAAATAACTAATAAAAAAATACATTTTGGTAATTCGGATTGTGAGTGGCTAGAAAATCTATATAATTTTTTAACAGATTTAGTTGAGAAAGTAGAGGAATAAATGACTATAGAAGAACAAAGGGGTTTGTTAAAAGATTTATCAACTAGAATAAAAAAACAAAGAACAAAACAATACCATTTTCAAATACCAATAGGAAATATCAATAAGTTATCTTTAGAAGAGATAGTTAATTTTAGCGAAGAAAATAAATTAAGATTTAGATATCAGGAAAAAATGATTGTGTTTGTTATATACAAAAATTACTAAGGATAAAAGGAGGTAATTAATGGATCTAAAACAAGCTAATAAAGAATTGGAAGAATTAGAAAATGATTATGAATATTATTTACAAGAAAAAGAGCAAATATTAAGTTTAGTATCAGTATCAGCAGTGCAGCCAAAAGATATTATTGTAAAAGGTGGAAAAAGAATTGATAGATATACTAAATATGTTGAATTAGAAGAAGAAAAACAAATAAATGCTACGTTAGATTATATTCACCAAAGAAAAGAAAATTTATTAAATTGGATAAACAAAGAATTAAAAATAATGCTTAAATATGGCGAAGTAGAGGCTACAATTATTCAATTAAAAGAAAATAAACTTATCAAAGATAAAAATACTGGAAAATATCGTAATATGACGTGGGAAGAAATAGCAAAAGAAGTTCATTGGTCGAAAAGTTTCTGTAGAAATGTATATAGACAATATAAAAGAAAAAGAGATATTTGAATTTTATGACACCTCGTGACACTTTGAATATGTTATTATGATATTGTGAGAATAGAGCAGAAGTGCTCTTTTTTTATTAAAGGATTGATAAAGATGGTAATACAATACAAGTTTGAAAGCTTAAACAATTACATCAATAAATGCCGAACCAATCCTTATTATGCTAATAAAACTAAGCAAAAAGAAACTGAACTAGCAAGATTACATTTTATAGGTAAAAAAGTAAAGAGCTACCCAATAGTGGTAGTTTTTAAGTGGCATATGAAATCAAAAACAGCTGATTTAGATGGACGTCTTGCTAAAAACATTTTAGATGGCATGGTAAGAGCTGGAACTATAGTAGATGATAATGTTAAGTATATTCAAAAGATAGTACATGAATATATACCATCAACAAAAGATTATGTTGAAGTAAACATATATGAAAACAATCAAGATTCAAAACAATGTATGAAAACAAACTGTAGAGGGTGTAAATATGAAACGAGGTGTAAAGAATGACATTAACAGATGTTGGTATATTAGGAATTATGCTAGTAATAGCTATTGTTGTAATTAAAGGAGACAAAAAATGAAAGGATCGTGATTAAATGGTAAGGAAAGATAGCAAAACTAAAGCAGAAGTAGTAGCCAGTTATGCTCTTACTAATAGTTATAATAAAACGTCCAAAGAATTTGGGATAAGTGATAAAACTGTAAAAAAAATAGTCGAAGAAAATCCGAAATTATACGAAGAAAAAACAGCTGAGTTTATTGATAAGGCAAGTAGAATAATTGATAAAGCATTAAATAAGCTAGATAAAGAATTGGAAAAAGAAAATATACCAGTAAATAATCTTTCAACTGTTATTGGTACTTTATACGATAAAAGAGCATTAGCTAAAGGAGAATCAACTGGCAATACTACATTTAAAGTTGATATTAGAGTAGTTGAATAATGAATCTAGCTGTTACAAAAAAACAACATTTATTCATAAGTTCAAAAGCATTTGAGACATTGTTTGGTGGTGCTGCTGGAGGTGGCAAGTCATATGGACAATTAGTAGATGCTTTTTTATATGCTCTAAAATATAATAAATCAAAGCAAATAATTTTTCGTAGAACATTTCCTGATTTAGAAAAATCATTAATTAGAACAAGTTTAGAACTATATCCTAGAGATGTAGCAAATTATAATAGTAGTAAGCATGTGTGGACTTTTAATAATGGAAGTATTATAGATTTTGGCTATATAGATAGTGAAAAAGATGTATACCAATATCAATCGGCAGAATATGATGTTATACGTTTTGACGAATTAACTCATTTTACCGAGTATATGTATACTTATATGATTTCAAGATGTCGTGGAGCTAATACTTATCCTAAAATGATTAAAAGTTCCACTAATCCGGGTGGTGTTGGACATAGTTGGGTAAAAGCAAGATTTATTGATATAGGCGAGCCAAATGTGGTACATGAATGTAGACTTAATGAAGAAACTCAAAAGACAGGAACTAGAATATTTATTCCAAGCTTAGTAACTGACAATAAATTTATGCTAAGTTATGATCCTGAATATATTGAAAGATTGGATAATCTGCCAGAAAAAGAGAGAAAAGCATTAAAATATGGCGATTGGGATATATATGACGGTATGTTTTTTCCTGAATTTAAAAGAAGAATTCATGTTATTGAGCCATTTGAAATTCCAAAAAGTTGGGATAGATATATTACTATGGACTATGGTTTAGATATGTTTGCAGTATTATTTATAACAGTAGATACTAAAGGAAAAGCTTATGTTTATAATGAGATACACAAAAGCAACTTGATTGTGAGTGAGGCAAGGCAAATTTTAAAAAGTATCATGCGAAATTATAATTACAAACGTATATATGCTCCACCTGATTTATGGAATAGGAATAGAGATACTGGTAAAAGTACAGCAGAAATGTTTCAAGAAAGTGATATTAGTTTAACTAAAGCAAGTAATAATCGTATTGCTGGTTGGTTAAATGTTAAAGAGTGGTTAAAAGTAAGAAAAGTAAAGAATGAACAAACGGGTGAGATTTATGAAGATAGCGATTTAAAAATATTTAATAATTGTCTAAATCTTATTAAATTTTTACCTAGTTTGCAGCATGATGAAAAAAATCCGAATGATGTTGCTACTGAGCCTCATGAACCTACTCACATAACAGATGCGTTAAGATACTTTTGTACTAGTAGAATATCCCCTAGTAAGGAAATTGTTAATAAGGAATATACATTTAATTTTAAAATAGAAAAGCCAACATATTATGTTGATTATGGAGAGGAGATAGAAATAATATGAAAAAAGCAATGTTAAGAAAATTAAGAGCAAAGTGTGAAGATGTTTTAGGAAAAGAGGAGACAACTAAACTTATTGAAGAAAGAGTTAATCAAGTGTTAAAAGAAACAAAACCAAAATCTGCTGCTAAAAGGAAAAATAAATAATGGAAACAATAATTTTATGCACCATATTTGGTGTTTTTATTTTGTTATCTTTTACCTTAGGTTTATCTTTTGGATATAAGTTAAGAAATAAAGAAAGTATTAAAATTCCAACATTAAATCCACTCAAAGCTATAAGAGAATATCAGACAGAAAAAAAGCAAAGAGAAAAAGAAGATAGAGAACAAGAAATATTAGAACAGAATCTTGCTAATATAGACGCTTATGATGGTACTGAAACGGGACAAAAGGATTTTGAATATTAAGGAGGTGTTACATGAACACTGAAGAAATTAAAACAACTGATATTTGGAACTTATATGAAAAATTATCTAATTTCATGTCAAGACGTAATATTTATACAGATACAGATAGAAACTTTCGTATGTATAACGGTGATCAATGGTATGGATTAAAAGTCAAAGATACTGAAAAAATTCAAAATAATTTTATTAAACAAATTGTAAAACAAAAAGTTTCCAATATAACCTCAAATTTATTTGCTATTAACTATAGTCCTGAAAATATAGAAAATAAAGAATTTTTTGAAGCAGCTCAAAAAACTTGCGATTTATTAAATAAAAAAGCAAGTAAAGTATGGGATAAAGATTTTATGGATAAAAAGGTAAAAAAATGGGCTAAACAAGCAGCAATTAATGATGAAGCAATATGTTATGTAACTTATGATAAAGTTAATGATTTACCTTTAAATGAAGTAATTTCTAAAAATGATATTATGTATGGTAATGAAAATGAAGATGAAATACAATTTCAACCATATATACTTATTCGTCAAAGGAAAACCATTATTGAATTAGAAGAAATGGCTAGAAAAGAAGAAATACCTGAAGAGTTGATTAAAGAATTAATAACAGATAGTGAAACTTCTACATTAGCTGGTGATAGTGCTAAAGATGAAGTTGAAGATAAATCTTGGCTAATTACGAAGTTTTATAAAAGAAACGGTAATGTTTATTATAGTCAAGCTACAAAATATTGTGAAATAAAAAAAGAAGGTAATTTGGGAACTTCTTTGTATCCAATTGCGCATTTTAATTGGGAAGACCAAGAAGGAAATGCTAGAGGTATTGGAGAGGTAAGGCAACTTATACCTAATCAAATTGAAGCAAATAAAATAGCAATGCGAAGAGCAGTAACAAGTAAAAATATATCTTATCCGCAAAAAGTAGTTGATATTGATGCTATTCAAAATCCTAGTGACATAAATAAAATAGGTGCATTAATTAAATTTAAAGATACGGGTGGTCGTAGAGCAAGTGACGTATTTATGACGACCATGCCAGGACAAATGGGAACTGATAGTGAAAAATTACAAGGAGAATTAATTAATTTATCTAAGGATCTAAATAACGCTGGCGATTCTACAACAGGAAATATAAATCCTGAATCTGCAAGTGGTAGAGCAATATTGGCTGTTCAAAATGCTCAAAATCAACCACTTAACGATCAGTTAATAGGATTAAAAGCGTTTTTAGAAGATATTGCACGTATATGGTTTGAAATGTGGAAAATATATGCTAAAAACGGATTAACGATAGAAGTGGAGACACAAGATGAAATAACTGGACAGATAACAGAAAATTTAGAACAAGTTCCTTCTTTTATATTAGAAGTTTTAAACACTAGTGTAAAAGTAGACATTACACCAAAAGGAGCTTTTGATAAGTATGCGCAAGAATTATCATTGGAAAATTTGTTTACACAAGGAAAAATTACATTTGATGAATATGTTGATTCACTAGATACTGATAGTGTAATGCCTAAAGTTAAATTAGAAAATATACTAAAAAAACGAAAAGAGGCTCAAAAGCAAATATCAGAAATAGAGCAACAGGCACAAACTATGAAAAATCAAATGCAAATGCAAATTAATAATAGAAATGAAATAGAAAATATTGCTATGGAAGGTAATCAATTAATAGGACAAACATTAGATACTTCACAAAATAATTAATCGGTTAATACCGATTTTTTATATGTCCAAGCATTGAAGACAATAAAAGCTATGGGTAAGTGAAGCAAACACTTATAAAAAAATAGGAAGGTTGGAAATATGAAAGATGAAATTCAAAATGTAGCTGAAGAAGTTACTGAAAATACTGATGCTCAAACAGTAGAAGAAAAAGAGGAAAGTATAGAGCTAACTGATA